>JANJTH010000755.1 GCA_024711205.1 Planctomycetota bacterium
CCCCGCGCGGGGCGCCCCGCCGGGCGCCCCGCGCGGGGGCCGCCGGCTACCGGCCGCCGACGCCCAGGCGCTTGCGCGCGGCCGGGTCGAGGTCGAACCGGTCGAGGTGCATGACCTTCGCCCAGGCGGCCGCGAAGTCGAGCACGAAGGCCCGCTTCGCGTCGTCGCTCGCGTAGTGCTCCGCGAGCGCGCGGAGCTGCGAGTTCGAGCCGAAGACCAGGTCCACGGCGGTCGCCGTCCACTTCACGGCGCCGGTCTTCCGGTCGACGCCCTCGTAGACGTGCCCGCCGCCCGCGGCCTTGCGCCACTCGGTGCCCATGTCGAGCAGGTGCACGAAGAAGTCGTTCGAGAGCGTCCCGGGCCGCGTCGTGAGCACCCCGTGCTTCGACCCGCCCGCGTTCGCCCCGAGCACGCGCAGGCCGCCGACGAGCGCCGTCATCTCCGGCGCCGTGAGCCCGAGCAGGCCCGCCCGGTCGACGAGGAGCTCGGGCGTCGGGCGGCGGGCCGCCGCGCCCGCGTAGTTGCGGAACCCGTCCGCGACGGGCTCGAGCACTGCGAACGACTCGACGTCGGTCGCGTCCTGCGTCGCGTCGGTCCGGCCGGGGACGAAGGCGATCGTGACCTCGTGGCCCGCCTGCCGCGCGGCCTCCTCGACGGCCGCGCAGCCGCCGAGCACGATCAGGTCGGCGAGCGAGACCTTCTTGCCGCCCTGCTGCGCGAGGTCGAACTCGCGCTTGATGCGCTCGAGGACGGGGAGGACCTGCGCGAGCTCGGCCGGGTCGTTGACGGCCCAGTCCTTCTGGGGCGCGAGCCGGAGCCGCGCGCCGTTCGCGCCGCCGCGCAGGTCGGTCCCGCGGAACGAGGCCGCCGCCGCCCAGGCCGTCCGCACGAGCTGCGCGGTCGTGAGCCCCGAGGCGAGGAGCCGGCGCTCGAGCTCGGCCACGTCCTGCGCGTCGATCAGCGGGTGGTCGACGGCCGGGACCGGGTCCTGCCAGGGCTGGGCCGGGGGCACGTCCGGGCCGAGGCAGCGCGCGTAGGGCCCCAGGTCGCGGTGCGTGAGCTTGTACCAGGCCTTCGCGAACGCGGCCTCGAACTCGGCCGGGCGCTCGTAGAAGCGGCGCGAGATCCGCTCGTAGGCCGGGTCGACGCGCAGCGCGAGGTCGGTCGTGAGCATCATGGGCTTGTGCGACTTCGTCGGGTCGTGCGCGTCGGGGACGGTCGCCGCGCCGTCCTTGGGCGACCACTGCCAGGCGCCGCCGGGGCCCTTGCCGAGCACCCACTCGTGGGCGAACAGGTTGTCGAAGAACGCGTGCGACCACTCGGCCGGGGTGCTCGTCCACGCACCCTCGAGGCCGCTCGTGATCGTGTCGCCGGCCTTGCCCTGGCCGTAGGCGTTGCGCCAGCCGAAGCCCTGCTCCTCGAGGTCGGCGGCCTCGGGCTCGCGGCCGACGTGCTTGCCCGGGTGGGCGGCGCCGTGCGCCTTGCCGAAGGTGTGGCCGCCGGCGATCAGGGCGACGGTCTCCTCGTCGTTCATCGCCATGCGGCCGAACGTGGTCCGGATGTCGTGCGCCGCGGCGAGCGGGTCGGGCACGCCGTTCGGGCCCTCCGGGTTCACGTAGATCAGGCCCATCTGCGTGGCCGCGAGCGGGCGCGCGAGCTCCCGCTCGCCCTCGTGGCGCTTGTCGCCCAGCCACTCGGTCTCGGGGCCCCAGTCCACGTCGAGCTCGGGCGCCCACGCGTCGACGCGGCCGCCCGCGAAGCCGAAGGTCTTGAAGCCCATGTGCTCGAGCGCGACGTTCCCGGTCAGGACCATGAGGTCGGCCCACGAGATCGACCGCCCGTACTTCTGCTTGATCGGCCAGAGCAGGCGGCGCGCCTTGTCGAGGTTCGCGTTGTCGGGAAAGCTGTTGAGCGGCGCGAACCGGATCGTGCCCGAGGCCGCGCCGCCGCGGCCGTCCGTGACCCGGTAGGTCCCGGCGCTGTGCCAGGCGAGCCGGATGAACAGCGGGCCGTAGTGGCCGTAGTCGGCCGGCCACCAGGCCTGCGAGGTCGTGAGCGCGGCCTCGATGTCCTTCTTCACGGCCGCGAGGTCGAGCTTCGCGAACTCCGCCGCGTAGTCGAAGTCGGCGCCGAGCGGGCTCTCGAGCCCCGAGCGCTGGTGCAGGGCCTCCAGGTTCAGGAGGTTCGGCCACCAGTCCCGGTTCGACGTCGCGCGCGCCGGCGCCGCCGCGTGCGGGCTACCGCCGCCCTTGCCCGTGACCGGGCAGGTGCCCGGCGCAGCCTCGGGCGTCCCGGCCGCCCCCGTCCGCTCCGTCGTCACGTCGCCTCCCCGGGGCTTCGCCCCCTCGTCCCGCTCGGCGCGCCCCGCCTCGGGGGTCGCGCCGCACCCGGCGCCGAGCGCCGCGAGCGGGCCCAGCGCCCACGCGGCCAGCCAGCGAGCCCTGCCATTGGACCTCATTCCGCTCCTCCTCGGCCGCTCGTTCGCGCGACCGAGGGAGAAGGTAGGTCCGGCCGAGTGATCGGGCCAATCGATTATCAATCCGACTGTGATAGCCTGTGGCTATGAGAGAGCGCCCGACGATCCGGCAGCTCGAGTACTTCGTGGCGCTGGCCGAGCACCTGAGCTTCCGCCGGGCGGCGGAGGCGTGCTACGTGACGCAGCCCACGCTCAGCGCGCAGCTCCAGCAGCTCGAGGCGACGCTCGGGGCGCGCCTGTTCGAGCGGACGAAGCGGCGCGTCCTGCCCACGCCGGCGGGGCGGGAGCTCGCGAAGCAGGCGGCGGCGGCCCTGCGCGCGGTCGACGACCTGCTCGACGCCGCGCAGGGCCTCGGCGCCCCGCTCACCGGCCCGCTGCGGCTGGGCGTGATCCCGACGATCGCGCCCTACCTGCTGCCCGGGGCCCTCCCGCGGCTGCGGGCGCGCTTCCCCGCGCTCCGGCTGTTCGTGCGCGAGGACCCGACCGAGCGCCTGCTCGAGCTGCTTGCGCGCGGCGAGCTCGACGTGCTCCTGCTCGCGCGCGAGGCCCGGCTCGGCGAGGTCGAGGTCCTCGACCTGTTCCGCGACCCGTTCCTGCTCGCCGTCCCCGAGGACCACCCGCTCGCCCGCCGCGCGCGTGTGCAGGAGCGCGACCTCGTTGCCGAGCGCCTGATCTTGCTCGAGGACGGGCACTGACTGCGCGACCAGGCGCTGAGCCTGTGCGCGGCCCGTGCGGCCGGCCCCCCCCAGGAGTTCGAGGCGAGCAGCCTGAGCACCCTCGTCCAGACCGTCGCGGCGGGGGCGGGGATCACGCTCGTGCCCCACCTGGCGCTCGCGGTCGAGGGCCGCCCGGGGCTCGGCCTGAAGTTCGTGCCCTTCCCCGAGCCTGGCCCCGGGCGGACGATCAGCCTGGCCTGGCGGCGCGCCTCCTCGCGCGGCCCCGAGCTGCGCCTGCTCGGCGAGGAGATCGTGCGCGACGTGCCGCGCGCGCGCCGGCGCCTCGAGCCGCGAAAGGGCTGACCCGCGGGCGGGCCGGCACGGGGCTGGCGAGGCGGGCTCGGCCCCGCCGGTCTCAGGCCCAGATCGCGTCGAACTGGTAGAGGTCGCGCGGGTACTCGTACCAGGCGATCGGCCGCCCGCCCTGGATCCGCCACACGTGGACGGTGCGGTACTCGTGCTTCTTGCCGCCGCGGGTGACCGAGCACGTCATGAGGACCATGCCGTGGAGGTCCGTCGCGGTGATGTCGTGGACGTCGGCCACGAACGTGCCGCCGCCCAGCGCGCGCATCGTGTCGACGAGCGCGCCGAAGCTCGCCCGGTCGTACTTGCCCGCGAGCCGGCTCCTGCCGGGGACCTGGAACGTCACGGCCTCCCCGCACGCGGCGAGCATGGCGTACACGTCGCCGCGGGCGAGCGCGGCGTAGAACCGGGTGAGCGTCTCGACGTTCGGGTGCACGGGGGCGACCTCCTCGCGGGTGGGCGGGGACTCTACCGCGAAGGGGCGCGCCGGGGCCGCCCGGCCTGCGCCCCGCGGGCCTGCGGCGCCTGGAGGCGAACCGGCGGGGCCTGCGCCGGGCTGCGTCGGCCGCTCGGTTCGACCCGCCGTCGCGCGCCGGGGGACTCCGCCGGACGGCCCGAGGCCGGCGCTCGCTTCAGGCCGGGCCCGGGGAGCGTCGGGTCCCAGGGGAGGCGACCGCGCAGACGCTCGTCGGGGCGGGCCGGGCGTGGCCGAAGGCCGAGCGCCTCGACGAGGGTCGGCTGGTCGTGGGTGCCTGAGACCCGGCCCGCGCAGGTGAGGGCCAGCGCCAGGCCGGCGCCGCCGGCGACGCCGGCGACGAGGGGGGCCACGTCGCCGAGCAGGCCGAGGCGGCCGAGGCCGGCGTACGCCGCGAGCAGCGCGAGGGCGATCAGCCACGCGGGGAGCACGACGACGCGGGCCCCGACGAGCTCGAGGGCGTCGCCGTGGACGGCGGCGACGGTCTGCTCGGCGTGGTCATGGAGGCGCGCGGCGAGGACGACGGCGTAGGCGGGGACGAGCAGCCACGGCGGCAGGTCGGCCCCGAGCACGAGGGCGGTGGCGCCGAGGCCGAGGCCCAGGAGCCACTCGACGCGGATCGACGCCCTGAGCCGCGGGGCCGGCAGGCCCACGCCGAGCCGGGGCGAGAGCACGAGCGCCGCCGCGACGAGGCCGAGGGCGTAGCCCCCGCCGCCCGACCACGTGGGCGCGCTCCCGAGCCAGCGCCACGCCACGGCGCTCGCGCCCGAGCCCGCGGCGACCAGGCCGGCGAACCACGCGGGGCCGACGCGCGCCTCGACGACGTGCCCGGCGGCCAATAGCAGGATCAGGCTCGCGGTCAGCGCGACCGGGTGGACGTTGAGCAGCGGGTGCGCGACCACCGACAGCCACGACGGCGAGCTCTCGCGATCGAGCGCCAATCCGCTCGCCCAGCCCTCGGCCCCGCCCACGAGCGCCGCGAGGCCCAGCGCGAGCGTCCCCGTCGCGAGGAGCAGGGTCAGCGTCGGCGGATGCTGGTCGGCGCGCTCGGCTCGCATGCGTCCCTCCGGCTTGTCGGGAGACGCACGCGAAGGACCTGTGGCCCGTGCCGTGGCGCAACGACCTGCGCACGCAGCCTGCCAACGTCGTGAGCAGCCGGTCGCGGGACCGTGCTGCACCTGGGCCGGAAACGACGACGCCCCTGGACTCGCGTCCAGGGGCGTCGCGCGCGTGCTTGGTCTGCCGCCGGTTGGCGCAGCGCTACGACTTGACCTCGTAGTCCGCGTCGATCACGTCCTCCTTGGGCGCGCCGGTGGGCTCGCCGTCGGGGGCCGCGCCGGCCTGGGGGCCGTGGTCCTTGTAGAGGTGCTCGCCCATGGCCTGGGCCTCCTGCATGAGCGCCTCGACCGCGGCGTCGATCGCGGCCTTGTCGGTGCCCTTCGCGGCCGTCTCGACGGCCTCGATCTTGGGCTCGAGCTTGGCCTTCACGTCGGCCGGGACCTTGTCGCCCAGGTCCTTGAGCTGCTTCTTGATCTGGTAGGCCATGGAGTCGGCCTTGTTCTTGGCCTCGACGAGCTCGGCGCGCTTCTCGTCCTCCGCCGCGTGCGACTCGGCGTCGCGCTTCATGCGCTCGATGTCGGCCTTGCCGAGGCCCGAGCTCGACTCGATCGAGACCTTCTGCTCCTTGCCCGTGGCCTTGTCCTTGGCCGTGACGTTGAGCAGGCCGTTCGCGTCGATGTCGAACGTGACCTCGATCTGCGGCACCCCGCGCGGCGCGGCCGGGATCCCGTCGAGCCGGAACTCCTTGAGGAACCGGTTGTCGCGGGCCATCTTCCGCTCGCCCTGGTAGATCCGCACGTCGACCGCCGGCTGGCTGTCGGCGGCCGTCGAGAAGGTCTCCTTCTTCGAGGTCGGGATCGTCGTGTTGCGCGGGATCATGACCGTCATGACCTCGCCCATGGTCTCGATCCCGAGCGAGAGCGGCGTCACGTCGAGGAGCAGGATGTCGCTCTTCTCGCCCGAGAGGACCGCGCCCTGGACCGCCGCGCCCACGGCCACCACCTCGTCGGGGTTGACCGAGCGGTTCGGCTCCTTGCCGAAGATCTCCTTGACCAGGTCGACGCAGGCGGGCATGCGCGTCGAGCCGCCCACGAACACGATCTCGTCGATGTCCTTCGGGCCGAGCTTGGCGTCGCGGAGCGCCGCGAGGATCGGCTCGCGCGTCCGCTCGATCAGCGGCTTCGTGAGCGCCTGGAACTTGGCCCGCGTGACCTCGACCTCGAGGTGCTGCGGGTTGCCGTCGAGCACCGTGATGAACGGCAGGCTCACGCGGGTGCTCGTCGTCTGGCTCAGCTCGCACTTGGCGCGCTCGCAGGCCTCCTTGAGCCGCTGGAGCGCCAGGCGGTCCTTGCGCAGGTCGATCCCCTTGTCGCGCTTGAACTCCTCGGCCACGTGGTCGATCAGGACCTGGTCGAAGTCGTCGCCGCCGAGGTGCGTGTCGCCGTTGGTCGACTTCACCTCGACCACACCGTCGCCGATCTCGAGCACCGAGACGTCGAACGTGCCGCCGCCCAGGTCGTAGACGATGATCTTTTCGTCCTTCTTCTTGTCGAGCCCGTAGGCGAGCGCCGCCGCCGTCGGCTCGTTGATGATCCGGCGCACCTTGAGGCCGGCGATCTCGCCCGCGTCCTTCGTGGCCTGGCGCTGCGAGTCGTTGAAGTAGGCCGGGACCGTGATCACGGCCTCCGTCACCTTGTCGCCCAGGTACTCCTCGGCGTACTGCTTCAGGTAGGTCAGCACCATGGCCGAGACCTCGGGCGGCGTGTACTGCTTGTCACGCACCTGGACCTTGACCAGGTCGTCGCCCACGACCTTGTAGGGGACGAGCTTCTCCTCGCCCTTCACCTCGGGGCGCCGGCGGCCCATGAAGCGCTTGATCGAGTAGACCGTGTTCTCGGGGTTCGTGACCGCCTGGTTCTTGGCCCGCTGACCGACCAGGCGCTCGCCCGAGTCCGTGAACCCGACGACCGACGGCGTGGTCCGCATGCCGCTCGGGTTCGCGATGACCTTGACCTCGGAGCCCTCCATGACGGACACGACCGAGTTCGTCGTGCCGAGGTCGATCCCGATGATCTTGCCCATGACTGTGGCTCCTCTCGGCGGCCTCTCGGTCCGCCCCGCCGGTCGCCCGGCCCCCCGGATCTCCTGTGGCGGCCTGCGTTCCGGCCCCCTCGCGAGGCTTCTGCTGCAAGCCCGAGGCCAAGGGCGGAGCGGGGTGGACGCTCGCTGTGGTGAAATGACTTACACCGTTCGGCCCGGGCGGGCCGGTCGGAATGGCAGGTCCGGGGGTCTCCCGGGCTGCCGGGCTGGAGCCGGGACCGCGAGCGCCCGGGCCGGGCCCCCGGGAGGTCAGGCCGGGGGGGGGAAGACGGCCCCGGCCACGAGCACGTAGACGAGGATCCCGAGCACGTCGACGAGGCAGGTCACGAGCGGCGAGCTCGTGATCGCGGGGTCGATCTTGAGCCGGACCATGAGGAGCGGCATGAGGCTGCCGAGGAGCGACCCGCCCACGACGACCGCCACGAGCGTCACGAGCACGACGACCGCGATCTTCGGCGCGTCGTCGAGGCCCCACAGGGTGGCGACCCCGATGCCGTAGAGCCCGAGCAGCGCGCCCAGCGTGAGCCCCGAGGCGAGCTCGCGGCGGACGATCCGCCACACGTCCTTCGGCTCGACGTCGCCCACGGCGAGCCCGCGGATCACGAGCGTCGCCGACTGCGCGCCCGAGTTGCCGCCGGACGCGATGATGAGCGGGAGGAAGAACACGAGCGCGACGACCCGCTCGAGCGTGTGCTCGAACTGGCGCAGGATCGAGCCGCCGAACAGCTCGGTGAAGAACAGGATCGAGAGCCACAGCGCCCGCGCGCGCACGATGTTCGGGAGCGACGTCTCGAAGTAGGGGGCCGGGAGCGGCGAGACGCCGCCCATGAGGTGCGCGTCCTCGGTCGCCTCCTCCTCGGCCACGTCGTAGGCGTCGTCGTAGGTGACGATCCCCTGCATGATCCCGGCCGCGTCGACGATCGGCAGGGCCAGGAAGTCGTAGTGGCGCAGCTTCTCGACCACGGCCTCCTGGTCGTCGTCGACCTTGCCGTAGATCGGCGGGATCATGATTTCGCGCAGCGTCTCGTCGGGCGGCGCCAGGATCAGCGTCTCGAGCGAGACGGCGCCCAGCAGCCGCTCGTCCTGGTCGACGACGTAGGTCGCGTAGATCGTCTCGCGCTTGCGCGCGACCTGCCGGATGTGCTCGATCGCGTCGCGGGCCGTCTCGTCCGGGCTCAGGTGGACGTAGTCGGCCGTCATGATCGCGCCGGCCGTCCCCTCGGGGTAGCCGGCGAGCTCGAGCGCCTCCTCGCGGTCCTCGGCCGGCATGGCGGCCATGACCTGGGCCTCGAGCGCGTCGGGGAGCGCCGCCACGAGGTCGGCCCGGTCGTCCGAGGCCATGGCGGCGACGGTCGGCGCGAGCTCCTTGGGGCCGATCCGCTCGAGCAGGCGGGCCGCGAGCGGGACCTCGAGCAGCTCGAACACGTCGGTCCGCTTCTGCGGCTCGAGGCCGAGGACGAGCTGCGCCGCCTGCTCGTCGTCGAGCTGGCCGATCAGCTCGGCCACGTCCGCCGGATGGAACGGCGCGAGCGCGGCGGCGACGTCGTCCGCCGTGCCCTCGCGGAGCAGGTCCTGCACGTCGGGCAGGACGAGCCGGACGAGCGCGCGCGTCACAGGCCGAACCGCTCGATCTTGCGGTAGAGCGTCCGCTCGCCGATCTGGAGCAGGTCGGCGGCGGCCTTGCGGTTGCCCTGGGTCAGCTCGAGCGTCGCCTTGATCGCGTCGCGCTCGATCTCGTCCATGGTCCGCCCGGCCAGGCCGGTCGGCGGGGCGGCCGGCGCGGCCTCGGGCGCGGCGGCCCCCCCGCGCAGCTCGCGCGGCACGTCGCGCAGGCGCAGGCGCGGGCCGTCCGCGAGCACGACCATGTGGTGGACCACGTTGCGCAGCTCGCGGATGTTCCCCCGCCAGGCGTGGCGCGTGAGCGCGGAGAGGGCGTCGGGCTCGAGGCCCTCGACCGGCTTGCCGTAGGTCTGCGCGTACTCGCGCACGAAGCGCTCGACGAGGAGCGGGATGTCCGCGCGACGCTCGCGGAGCGGCGGGAGCTCGACGCGGATCACCTTGAGCCGGAACCACAGCTCCTCGCGGAACTTCTTCTCGGCGATCAGGGCGTCGATGTCCTGGTTCGTGGCCGTGATCAGGCGGAAGTCGGCGCTCACGGTCCGGTTCGAGCCGAGCGGCTCGAACTGCCGCGTCTCGAGCACGCGCAGGAGCTTCGTCTGCGTCTCGAGCGGGATGTCGCCCAGCTCGTCGAGGAAGAGCGTCCCGCCGTGGGCCTGCTCGAGCTTGCCCGTGCGGTCGGCGAGCGCGCCCGTGTAGGCGCCCTTCTTGTGGCCGAACAGCTCGCTCTCGATCAGGCCCTCGGGCGTCGCGTGCAGGTGGAGCGCCACGAACGGCCCCGCGCGCCGGTGGCTCGACTCGTGGACGGCGCGCGCGACGAGCTCCTTGCCGGTCCCGCTCTCGCCCGTGATCACGATCGGCGCGTCGGTCGGCGCGGCCTTGCGCAGGAGCTCCATGACCTCGTGCATGCGCGGGGTCGCGCCCACGAGGCCCTCGAAGCGGACCTCGCGCGGGAGCGCGAGCGCGCGCTCCTGCGCGAGCTGGGCGCGGCGCGCCGCGCGCAGCGCCTCGAGCGTGGCCGTGACGAGGTCGGCGTGCGAGAGCGGGTGCGCGAGGTAGCTGCGCACGCCCGCCGCCATGGCCTGCGTGGCGAGGAACACGTCGGGCGGCCCCACGAGCACGAGCGCGACCCCGGCGGGCGCCTCGGCGACGGCCTGGAGGACGCTCGTCGCCCCGCGCGCGTGCCCGACGTCGCACACGGCGACGTCGATGTCGAGCCGCCGGCCGAGCAGCGCCCGCGCCTCGCCCAGGTCGTGGGCGACGATCACGCCGTAGCCGAGCTCCTCGAGCCAGCGCACGGCGTCCTCCCGCTCCGCCTCGTCGTCGAGGAGGAGGAGGACGGTCCCCGCCAGGTCGGGCTCGACCCGGGCCTTGAGCGGCAGGTCGGCCACGGCCGCCGCCGGCCTAGTGGGCCACGGGGGCGCCGAGCAGCCCCTCGATCCGCGCCAGCCCGCGGGCGAGCGTCGCCTCGTCGTCGGCCTCGGCGTTGACCCGCACGAGCGGCTCGGTGTTCGAGAGGCGCGCGTTGAACCACCAGCCGCGCAGGCGGAGCGTGACGCCGTCCTTGCGCGAGACCTCGGCGCCGCCGGGGTCGCCCGAGAACGCGCCGACGAGCGCCTCGAGCGCCGCGTCCTTGTCGGCGACCTTGAAGTTGCGCTCGGGGCTGCGCGCCGTGCGCCGCAGCGGGCGCAGGAGGTCGACGAGCGACCGGCCCTCGCGCGTGAGCAGCGCGAGCGTGCGCCCGACCGTGACGAGCGCGCTGTCCGCGAACCAGTGGTCGCGCCAGTAGTAGTGGCCCGAGCTCTCGCCCGCGAACGGCGCGTCCTCGGCGCGCATGGTCGCCTTGATGAACGCGTGTCCGACCCGCTCCTCGACCGCGCGCCCGCCGTGGCGCTCGATCTCCTCGCGGACGACGCGGCTCGAGGTCAGGTCGTGGACGATCGGGGCGCCCGGGTGCTGCGCGAGCACGGGGCCGACGAGGAGCGCCGTGAGCAGGTCCGAGGACACGGCCCGGCCCTCGCCGTCGACGAACACGCAGCGGTCGCCGTCGCCGTCGAACGCGACGCCCAGGTCGCAGCCGTGCTCGACGACGGCGCGCTGCAGGTCGCGCAGGTTCTCGGGGACGAGCGGGTTCGCGGGGTGGTTCGGGAAGGTGCCGTCCGGCTCGAAGTAGAGCTCGACCGGCGTGACCTGCGGCCAGCGCGCGAGGAGCGCGCGGAGCGTCGGGCCCGCGGCGCCGTTGCCGCAGTCGAAGGCGACCTTGAACCGCCCGACCTCGCCCGCGAGCCGGACGACGTGGTCGACGTAGGCGGCCTGGACGTCCTCGCAGGTCGCCGCTCCGGGCGTCGCGACCGGGGCGGGAGCCGGGCGGGCGACCGCGGCCTCGATCTCCTTGAGCCCGCTCGCCGAGCCGACGGGGCGTACGCCGTCGCGGCACAGCTTGAAGCCGTTGTCCTCGGGCGGGTTGTGGGACGCGGTCACCATGATCCCGCCCGCGAGCGATCGGCTCCCCACGACGTAGTAGAGGGTCGGCGTCGTGACCTGCCCGACCTCGAGCGTCGAGACCCCGCCCGCGTGGAGGCCGCGCGCGAGCGCGCGCGCGAGCCCGGGCGAGCTCGCGCGCATGTCGAAGCCGATCCCGACCGTGCCCCGGTTGCCGAGGAAGTCGGCGAAGGCGCGCCCGACCCGCTCGCCGAACGGCTCGTTCACCTCGGACGGGCACTTGCCGCGGATGTCGTAGGCCTTGAACACCGCCACGCTGCACCTCCCCGCTGGGGGGCGCGGATTCTACGTCGCCTGCCTGCGCGCGCGGGGGCGGCGTGGGGTCAGTGCCGGTGCGGCCGGCAGGACGGGCCGCCCCGGTCGCACTCCGGGTGCAGCACGGCCAGGCACGCGGTGCAGGCCACGAGCGGCCGCGCCCGGTCGAGCGGCCGGCGGCAGGCCCCGCACCGACCCGCGTCCGCGGCGCCCGGATCGGGCGGCAGGCGGAGCCGGGCCGGGATCGCCGGGCGGAGCCGAGCGGCGACCCAGCGGGCCACGGCCGGGCGCGCCGCCTCGTCGTCCTCGAACACGACCTCGACCTGGTTCAGGCGGTCGAACAGGGCGCGCCAGCGCGCGCGGACCGCGGAGACCTCGCCGCCGCCGAGCATGGGTGCAGCGTGGCCGCCAGAGCGCAAGCTCGCCAGCGCCCGGGGGCCTCGAAGCCGCGGGGCGTCCGTCAAGACCGACAACGTCGTTGACGATCGTCCCGGGGGCGCGAACCGGCCGGGTCGGTGTCGGTGCAGATCGATTTGCCAGCTCGTGGCTTATGTCGCGGCCCCCTGCTTGCGATTCGTCGATCGCCCCCACGGGGCAGGAGAGGGTCGGATGACGAGGAACGTGGCGGTGATGTCGGCGGGGGTCGTCCCCGTGGTCTGCTCCTGCGGCCAGACCGGTCGGGTCAGCGCCGCGTTCGTCGGGCGCAAGCTCCGCTGCGGGGCCTGCGGCACGTTCACCCGGGTGCTCCCGCTCGGCGGCGCCGGCGT
>JANJTH010000771.1 GCA_024711205.1 Planctomycetota bacterium
GTGTGCTCTTCCGATCCCTGCGCCCCGGCCGGCGCCGCCGGCGCCCACGCCGCCGCTCCGCCGCGGGAGCCAGGGCGCCGCCGTGGCGAGCGCCCAGCGCCGGCTCGGGGTCGAGGACGACGGCGACTTCGGCCCGCGCACCGACCAGGCCGTGCGCGCCTTCCAGGCCGCGCGCGGGCTCGAGGTCGACGGGGTGATCGGCCCGCGGACCTGGGAGGCGCTCCATGCGCCCGCGCCGAGCGGCGCGCCGTCGGCTGGCGCCGCGCCACCCCCTGCCGCGCCGCCGGCCGCCGGCTTGCCCGCGGTGGGCTGCGGGGCCTCCTGGCCGCTCGAGCGCGTCCGCCTCGACGACTACCGCGGCACCGCCGCCGGGCGCGTCGAGGTCCTGACCTTCGCCGAGGCCGACCGGCCCGCGCTCCGCTGCCACGACGGCCCCGCGCACGACTGGCGCCGCTGCGACCTCTACCGCAAGGGGAAGTACCGGCAGCTCCCGCTCGCCCCGGAGGCCGCGCCGCTGCACCTCCCGCGCGTCGTCCATCTGCTCGAGATGGAGGACGTGACCTTCCACCTCGACAGCGCGGTGCTCATGCCCGACCGGCGCGAGGGCGAGCCCGCCGGGACGGACGCGCAGGAGCGCGCGGTCGGGCTCGCCGCGCTCCGCGCCGTGCTCCTGTTCGGCGCGCAGCACCCCGAGAAGCGCCTGCTCGTGACGGGGCACACCGACACCGCCGGGACCGCGGCCTACAACTTCACGCTGTCCGACCTGCGGGCGCAGGGGGCGCTGGCCGCGCTGCGCGGCGAGCGCGACGCCTTCGCCCAGGTCTGCCAGGGGCGCCACCGCACGGAGGACTGGCAGCAGGTGCTCCAGTGGGTCCACCGGGCGCAGGGCTGGGACTGCGACCCGGGACCCGTGAACGACCAGCCTCACGCGGCGTCGCTCGCCGCCCTGCGCCGGTTCCGCCGGCGCTACGCCGAGGAGCACGGCCCGCTCCCCGAGCACGGGCCGATCACGAAGCAGGACTGGGCGGCGTTCTTCGACCGCTACGAGGTGGGCCTCGCGGCGCTCGTGGGCGGCGGCCCGGACGCGCTCGCGGCGCTGCGGGCGAACCTCCGCCTCGTCGAGCCGGCCGCGGTCGGCTGCGGCGAGTCGTGGCCGATCGACCGGGTGGGCGTCGACGGGCACCGCTCGCAGGCCAACCGCCGCGTCGAGCTCCTGTTCTTCGACGCGCACGAGGTGCCCGACCTCTCCTGCCACGCGGGCCCGACCTGCAGGCCCGAGCTGTGCATGCTCTACGAGCGGGCGAACCCGCCCGACTACCGGGGCGAGCCGATCGACCTCTCGCGCACGACCGTGCACCTGCGCCTCGCCTGGACCGACCCCGTGGGGCAGGTCCGGGCCTTCCCGGCCGACGTGCGCGTCGTCGTGACGTTCGGCGACGGCTCGACGCTCGAGACGACGACGGTCGACGACGGGCGGGTCGACTTCCCGCTCGAGCGGGCCAAGGGCTCGTTCGAGCTCGCGCTCGACACGTCCGCCTCGGCCGGGCGCGCGGGCCGCCAGTACGTCGCCTCGGCCCCGGGCGAGCCGGGGCCCGAGACCGAGGTCATGCTGCTCCAGCCCCAGGTCCTGCGCCGGCTCGAGGAGGGCCACCGGGTGTGGCTGCTCCCCGACGCGCGCTGGTCGCTCGCGCAGGCGGCCTGGAAGGGGCCCGAGGGGTTCACGCGCTACGCGGACGGGCGGTTCTCGGGGCTCGAGGACCCGGCCGTCGTCGTGGGGACGACGACGGCGCCGCTCCAGCTCACGCTCGACCCGGGCTGGCTCCACGTCGTCCTCGGCTACTACGACCGCTACCTGCGGCAGCGCCTCACGCTCCCGCCGTGCGTGCTCGACGGGTGGCTCCGCTTCGACGGCGACCGCGACGGCGAGCCGCAGGCGCGCAGCAGCTGGTCCGTGCCGGGGATCGGCGGCCCGGGCCGCCACGGCCAGGCCCTCCCCTGGGTGCTCCGGCGCGACGCGGGCGGGCAGCCGATCTCGGCGCCGAGCGGCCAGAACCTGCTCAAGCTGCGCACGCTGCGCGGCACGTACGTCGAGGCCCGGTCCGCGACCGACCCGGCGCAGCGCCGCCTCGTGAGCCTCCGGCGCGCCGACCCCGGGGCGGCGACGACGCTCCGCGTCGAGGACCCGGGCTGGAACGGCGGCGAGGAGGTGCTGCTCGACCTGGCCGTGCCGGTCGCGAACCGGCTCCGGTACTACGACCTCCCCCACGTGTGGCGCTCGACGGGCATGTGGGTCCGCTACGCGTCGGGCGCGGGCGTCCGCGAGGACGGCCCCTTCGAGCAGGCGGGCGGCAAGCCGACGAGCGCGCTCCAGCCGCTCGTCTTCTCGCTCGACGACATGGTCCTCGTCGACGAACGCCTCGAGCCCGTGCCGATCGCCGCGGGCGACCGCGTGGCGCTGTTCGCGAGCACGTTCGACGACACGGCGCGGGACCTCGACGGGCGGCCCACGAACGCGCTCGGGCTCTACGACATGGACGCGGACCCCGTCGTCGGCGACCCGCTGTGCCAGCCCTTCAACTTCGTGCCGGGCGACCCGTTCCGCGCCTACCACTCGCGCCCGGCGCCCAGGCTGGACGCGGGCGTCAACTACGTCGCGCACTACCCCGACTGGACGCGGCTCGTCGTGCTGCGCGGCGCGCTCTTCGACGTGTTCGACCGCCGGCGCGACGAGGACCTCGTCGGCGGGTTCGTCGGCCTCCGCGCGGCCGTGCGCTGGGTCGACACGACCGGGATCGCGCCGCCCGGGACGCCCGCGGGGGAGGTCCCCGCGAGCCGGCTCGCGCCCACGGTCACCCCCTTCTTCACGCTCTCGCCCTACCTCGCGCAGCAGCATCCGCGCTTCCCGATCGGGCGCTACGACCTGGCCGTGCTGCGCTGCGCGGGGATCGACGGCGAGGCCGAGGTCGTGGTCTTCTTCCAGTACCTGCGCGTGTTCAACCGCTTCTCCACGCCCGCGGCCGAGCTCCCGAAGACGGAGCAGGCGAGCCCCGTGAGCACCCGGTCCGGGGTCGAGGCCCAGCGCTTCGCGAACCGCGCCGCCTTCTCGATCAGCCGGCGCTGGTGCGGCCCCGACCCGCCCGACCACGGCGGCCTGAAGCTGCTCGCGGGCCAGCGCTGGAACCCGGGGCGCGCGCTGATCGAGTGCGCGGACGCGGGCCCCGCCGTGCGCGGGCCGGTCGTCACGTTCGTGCAGGAGGTCCCGCGGGCGCAGGCGCACTTCGAGGTCCGCGTGTTCCAGAACTTCCGCGCCTACATGGGGAGCGACGGCTTCGGCGTGATCGCCGACGGCTCGGGCGGCCCGCTCACACCGCTGAACCCGGACCACTCCCTGTCCAGCGACTTCTTCGTGGCCGCCCACGAGACGGGGCACGCGCTGAGCCTCGAGGACGAGTACGTCGAGCCGACGCTGAACATGGACGACATGACGACGCGCCGGGCGATCCCGTCGTTCGGGGACTTCATTCCGGGCTCCCCGTACGCCGACGACGAGCAGTCCATGATGCGCGCCAACGCCTTCGTCTCCGCCCGCCACTTCTGGCACGTGGCCGAGTGGATGCGCCTCGTCGGCGACCCGGCGCGCCGGCGCTGGCAGGTGCGCCACGGCGACCCCGCGAACCCCTACCTCTACCGCCTGCCGCCGCACCCCGAGGCGGCGGGCCCGCGGCCCAACGTGATCCGCACGCGGGTCACGCAGCCGGTCGCGCAGGCGCAGGGCGTCTCGGCCGGGGCGCGCGGCAGGTTCGACGTGCTGCTCTACCCGCTCGGCCGCGAGCACTTCTCGGCCGCGCACCTCCCGCTCCTCGGGCCGGAGCCGGCGCCGCCGCCGGCGCCGCCGCCGGGGCTGCCCCGCTTCTCGAACCCGCCGATCGCGAGCTTCGACGGGCTGATCGTCGTCGAGGTCCGCATGCACTTCGACTTCGACGCGGTCCACGGGCGCGGGGACGCCGCCGCGATCAAGGCCGGCACGCAGCGGATCGCCGACGCGCTCGACCCGCTGGCCGCCAGGATCCGGCTGCGCCACAACAACCGGATCTTCGCGCGGGGGGCCGCGCACGGGCTCACGTTCGAGCGGGCCCTCGTGCACGTGTCGCCGCGCTTCCACGTGGACCACTTCTCGACCGACGGCGGCGGCGGGGCCCACTTCGACGTCGACGTGACCGAGGCGGGCGTGCTCGGGTGGAGCTCCCCCCTGCTCGGGGTCGGGCGGACCCTGACCTGGCCGAAGGCCAGGACGGGCGACCCGGGCTCGTTCCTGCCGTTCTTCTCCCACATGCTCGGGATCGACGACCCCGCGAAGGTGAGCGTGCCGGCGCTGTACCGGCCGATCGTCGACGCGGTGCTCCCCGGCGCCGAGCTCGTGAGCCTCCGGTGAGCGAGGCCGCCTGGTCCGCCCCGTCGGATGAGCTCCTCGGGCCGGACCTCGAGGTCCTGGCGACCGCCGCGCCGCTCGAGGTCCGCGATGTCCCGGCGCCCGCCGAGGCCGGCGGGGCGAGCGGGCGGCCCTCGGGCGCGGCGGCGGGGCCGCCGGGTGCGCGCGTCGACGGTCGCACGTGGCGGCTCGCCTGGCGCGCGGCGCTCGGCGGGGGCGCGGGTGGCGCGCGCGTCCTCGTCGCGCCAGGGCGGGCGCTCGTCGTCGCGGGCGACCGCTGGGCGCTGTTCGACCCGGAGGGCGCCGTCGTCGCCGAGCTCGGGACCTCGCCGGGCGACGACGTGGCGCTCGACCTGGCGCGGGGTCAGTTCCTCCACGTCGACGGCCTCGGCTTCGTCGTGGCGCGCGACCTCGCGGACGGGCAGTCCGCCTGGCGCGTCCTCCCGGCGGGCGGGCGGGCCTTCCGCGCGGCGCTCCTGGCGAGGCTCGACGGGCGCGTCGCGCTCGCCGGGCCGCAGCGCCGGGTCGCGGGCGCGCACGACCCGGCCCCGCCCGTGACGCTCGCGCAGGTCGAGCTCCACGCCGTGGACGCCGCGCCCGCGGTCGACGTGGACCGGGTGGTCGAGGGACCCACCTGCCGCGCCCGCGCGCTGCGCCGCGCCCCGGAGACCCTGTTCGCCCGGTGCGGGGAGGTGCTCGCGCTCGCCTCGCGCGACCGGGTGCTCCTCCTCGACCTGGCCGACCTCCGCCCGCGGCGGGCGCTCGCGGCCCCTGGGCCCTTCGTGCCGCTGGCGCTCGCCGCGGACGAGGCAGGGCGGCTGCTCCTCGTCGTCGAGGCCGCCGGGCTCGAGGTGTGGGGCCTGACCCAGGGAGGCGAGCGGTTCCTGCGCGCGCCGCTCCCGCCCGGGCTCGGGTCGACCTGGTCACCGCCCGCGGCCGGGCCGGACGGGCGGCTCCTCCTCGCGGCCGAGCGAGCGCTCGCCGTGCTCGCGCCGGACGGGCGCGTCGCGTGGGGCCGGTTCGGGTCGACGGTGGACGGCGCGCTCGTCGCCGCCTGCGGGGCGGTGCTCGCGACGCTCGACGGCGCCGTGTGCGCGCTCGACCGGCTCGGCAACGTGCGCGAGGTCGCGCGCGGCGACGAGCCCTTCGTCGGCCCCCCCGCGCTCGACCCGACCGGGCGGCTCTACGCGTGCAGCGCCCGCGCGGTGTACGCCTTCGACCCGGTCCCCGGCTGAGCCCCGAGGGCCGGCCGAGCTCAGGCCCCCGCGCGGACGCGCCGGACGAGCTCGAGGTACTGGAACAGGCCCGCGGGGAGGTGGAACGTCGCCTCGACGACGGTCCCGAAGCCGAGCAGCGCGCCGTCCTCGACGGCGGCGGTGGCGCCGGTCTCGACCGGGACGCGCTGGACGAACAGGCCGTTCTTGGCCCCGCGGTCGGCCACCTTCCAGCCCTGGCCCACGCGCATGAACACGGCGTGGACCTTCGACACACTCGGGTGCGGCACGCACACGTCGTTCGTCGCGCCGCGCCCGAGGCTCACGATGTTCCCGAACGGGTTGCGCTCGCTCTTGCGGAGGAAGGCGACGTGCGTGCGGTCGAGCGGGCTCGCGAACAGGCGCTTGAAGGCGTCGTCGTCGAGCGTGTCATTGAGCTTCACGGGCGCGCCGGCCGCGGGCGCGTCGCCCGCGGGGACGCGCAGCGAGAGCGCGGGCTCGGGGTGCTGCCGCTCGAAGGCGGCGGCGTCGCGGAGGTGGGCCGTCGCGGCGAGGAGCTCGTCGAGCGGGGTCACTCGGCCACGAGCTCGTAGACGTAGAGGAGCCGGCGCTGGCGCGTCCCGTCGGCCGGCTTCACGCCGATCACGTAGAGCCGCGCCCCCGAGACGGCCGCGTCGAGCGCGAGGCGCGGCGCCGGCTTCCCCGCCTCGTCGGCGAGCGGGCGGGCCTTCGTCAGGTCGGGGGCCAGGAGCGCGAACGCCGACTCCCCGCCGTGCTCGACCGCGACGAGCCCGCCGCCCGCGGGCGCGAGCGCGAACCAGTCGCGCTGCCCGGGCCGGGCGGACGCCCGCTCGCCCGAGGCGTGCTGCACGCGCAGCTCGCACTGCCACGCCTCCTCGGCGTCCCAGGCCGCGGTCGCGACGCGCTCGGTCCGGTGCTTCGTCTCGCCCGCGATCACGTAGCCCCCGTCCGGGAGCGCGGCGAGCCGGCGCGGCAGGTCGAAGCCCGTGAACGCGTCGCCGAGCGCGTCGGTCCCGATCTCGGTCCCGTCGCGGTAGCGCGCGACGCCCGACTTCGTGGCGACGAGGAGGACCCCGGCCGGGTCGGTGGCGAGCCCGTGGAGGGGGCGATCGAACACGCTGAAGGTCGTCCCCTCGTCGCGGAGGTTCGCGCCCACGAACACGTAGCGGCGGACCTCGCCGTTGATCCAGCCGACCCAGTAGGCGTCGACCCCGGCCGGCGCGAGGTAGCGCGCGCCGACCTTGTCGATCCGCCCCCCGCGCCGCCGCGAGACCTGCCCGCCCGTCTCCTGGAGCTCGACGAGCTGGACGTGGTCCTTCGCCTCGACCAGCGCGGCCACGTTGCCGCCGCTCGCCGGGCAGATCGCGAGGAACCCCGTGTCGCGCTCGGCCGGGCTGACCGAGAGGAACCGCACGGCCTTGGGCGTGGGGCCGCGCAGGGCCACGAGCCCGGCGCGGGCCTCCTCGTAGGCCGACGCCGCCTGGGCCAGGTCGCCGCCGAGCCCGGCCCGGTCGGCGCGCGCGAGCGCCTCGCGGAACGGGGCGAGCCGCGCGGGGTCCGTGACCCGCCGCTCGGCCATGGCGAAGGCGGCGGCCGCCGCCTGGGTGAGGCCCTCGACGCGCGCGGCGAGCGCGTCCTGGGTGGCGCGCGCGAAGTCCGTCAGCCGGTCGTCGACCCGCGCCTTGCGGCTCGCGTCACGGACCCTGGCCTCGAGCGCGTCGAGCGCCGCCCCGCGCTTCCCGTCCGCGAGCGCGCGCGCGGCGTCCCGCTGCGCCGTGTAGGCGTCGAGGTAGGCCTTCGCGGCGGCCTCACCGAGCGCGCGCTCGCCCGCCTGGGCGCGCTCGAGCGCCGCCGGGTCGTCGTCACGGCGGAGCGCGAGCGCCTCGTCGAGCGCGGCGCGCGCCGCCGTGGCCGCCTCGCCCAGCGCGCCCGCGAGCGGGACCACCCGCGCCTGCTCGTCGAGGAACCGCAGGCGCGCGCGGAGGACGTTCGCGGCCTGCTCGATCTGCTCGACCTGGGCCGCCGAGAGCCGGCGGACCGGGGGCGGCGGCGGCGGCGGCTCGGTCGTCGCGCCGGTGCCCTGCTGACCCGTGCCCTGCTGACCCGTGCCCTGCTGCCCCGTGCCCTGCTGACCCGTGCCCTGCTGACCCGTGCCCTGCTGACCCGTGCCCTGCTGACCCGTGCCCTGCTGACCCGTGCCCTGCTGACCCGTGCCCTGCTGCCCCGTGCCCTGCTGCCCCGTGCCCTGCTGACCCGTGCCCTGCTGACCCGTGCCCTGCTGACCCGTGCCCTGCTG
>JANJTH010000796.1 GCA_024711205.1 Planctomycetota bacterium
CGATCGCGCGCGCGACGGCGGGCCCCGCCGCCGCGACGGCCGCGGCCGCGCGGGCGTCCTCGGCGGCGAACCGGGCCGCGAGCCCCGCGGGGTCGAGCAGGTCGAGCGCGACGCCGGAGCGCGTCTCGGTGATCGGCGGCGCTGGGGGCACGGGCGGGGATCCTACCCGCCCGCGCGAGGCGGCGGCGAGCGGGCGCCCCGGGGCGACCGGCGGTCGCGGCGCCGAGGCTACCGGGCGCGGGCGGCGGCGCGGGCGACGGCGGCGACGAGGTCCTCGAGCGAGTAGGGCTTGGGGAGGAAGGTGCGGCCCGGGGCCGACGTCTCCGCGGCGAGCGCCTCCTCGGCCGCGTAGCCCGAGGTGAACACGACCGGCAGGTCGGGGCGGACCTGCGCGAGCCGCCGCGCGAGCTCGACCCCTCCGAGCGCCGGCATGAGCACGTCGCTCACGACGACCGCGACCTCGTAGCCGACCTCGGCGAACCGCTCGAGCGCGACCGCGCCGTCCTCGGCGACGACGACCGTCCAGCCGGCGTCGACGAGCGCCCGCTCGCCCGCGGCCCGGATCGGCGCGTCGTCCTCGACGAACAGCACGAGCCCCCGCCGGGGCCCCCCCGGCGCCGGCCGCGCGGCCGGCCGGGAGGGCGTGGGCGGCGGCCCGGGCCGCTCGTCCGCCGCGGCCGGGAACCGGAGCGAGACGGTCGTCCCGCCGCCCGGTGACGAGTCGAGCGCGACCTCGCCGCCGTGCTGCTCGACGACGCCGAAGCACGCCGAGAGGCCCAGGCCGACCCCCTGGCCGGGCGGCTTCGTCGAGAAGAAGGGCTCGAACACGTGCGGGAGCGCCGTCGGGGGGATCCCGACCCCGTCGTCCGCGACGCTCAGCACGACGTGGGGGCGCGCGCGCAGCCCCGCGGCGCCCGCGCGCCCCGCGGCGCGGGCGGTCCCGACGCGGATCGTGCCGCCCGCGGGCAGCGCCTCGCGCGCGTTCGTGACGAGGTCGAGGAGGCACTGCTCGAGCTGACCCGGGTCGACCTCGACCCAGCACGGGTCGCCCCCGCGGTCGTGGACGAGCCGCGCGCCCCCGCCGACCGCCGGCGCGAGGCGGGGGAGGGCCTCGTCGACGAGGTCGCGGAGGTCGAGCCGGCGCGCCCGCACGACCTGGCGGCGCGCGACCGACAGGAGCTGCTGCGTGAGCGCGGCGCCGCGCCGCGCCGCCGCGACCACCTGCTCGAGGTGGGCCCGGGCGGGCCCGTCTCGGGTCGCGCCCTGGGCGAGCCCCGCGAAGCCGAGGATCGAGGTGAGGAGGTTGTTGAAGTCGTGGGCGACCGCGCCGGCGAGGCGGCCCAGGCCCTCGACGCGGGCCGCGAGCGCGAGCCGCGCCTCGAGCCGGCGCTGCTCGGTCACGTCGCGCGAGAGGAGCGCGAGCCCGCGGACCTCGCCCGCGTCCACGACCGCCGCCGCGCGGGTCACGTGGGCGCGCAGCTCGCCGTCGCGCTGCGGGACCCGGCAGTCGAGCTCGACCGTGTCCCCGTCCTGGAGGGCGCGCCGGAGCGCCGCCTCCACGCGCTCGCGGTCGTCCGGGGCCACGAGGTCGCCGACGGGGAGCCCGGCGACGGGGGCCGCGCCGCCGCGAGGGTCGCGGTTCGCGAACGTCACGCGCAGGTCCGCGTCGAGGAGCATGATCGCGTCGGGCGCGGAGGTCACGAGCGTGCGCCACTGGGCCTCGGAGGCCCGCAGGGCGGCCTCGGCCGCGCGGTGCTCCGAGAGGTCGAGGTAGAGCACGAGGTAGTGGTCGACCGCGCCGTCCGGCCCGCGCACGGCCCGCGCCGCGGTGTGGACGTGGACCGGGCGCCCGTCGCGGCGGACGAGCCGCCGTTCGAACGTCACGAGGTCCGCCCGCCCCTCGAAGGTGTCGCGCTGGAGGAGGACGGCGCGGGCCAGGTCGTCGGGGTGGGTCAGCTCGTCCCAGCGGCGCGCCAGGAGCTCCTCGCGCGCGAAGCCGAGCAGCTCGCACAGCCGGTCGTTCACGGCCAGGAACCGCCGGTCGGGCGCGGTGACCGCCATGCCCACGAGCCCGAGGTCGAACCAGCGCCGCGAGCGCTCCTCGCGGGCGCGCAGGTCGCCCTCGACGGCGCGCCGCTCGGTGACGTCCTCCACGGTCCCGAGGATCTGGCGCGGCCGGCCGTCGGGCCCGCGCGCGAACACCGTCTCGCGGGCCTGGAGCTCGCGCCACGACCCGTCGGCGTGGCGCAGCCGGAGGTCGACCGGCCCCCAGTCCTCGCCCCCGGCCGACCCGAGCCCCGCGACCGAGGCCGCCCAGCGCGCGTAGGCCCCGCTCGGGCCGGGCCCCGCGCCCGGCGCCTCGCCGTGGAGGAGCCGCTCCGTCCCGGTCCGGTCCCCGCGGGCGCGCGCCTCGGCCGGGTCGAGCCCGAGGAGCCGCGAGGTCCCGCCGTTGCTGAACAGCGTCTCCCCGCGCTCGAGGTCGACGAGGTAGAGGCCGAACGGCACGAGCTCCGTGAGCTGCTCGACGAGCCGGCGGCCCGCCCCGGCCTCGAAGGCCTCGTGCGCCGGGCCGGACGCGTACGCTGGCGCGGCGTCGACGCCCGCGGCCGGGGGCTTCGACTCGTCCGCCGGCGTGCACTCGTCCGCGCGCTGGTCCATGCCGGCGTCGACTGTAGTGCCACTCTGGGGGCGCCGCCACCCGGAGCGAGGATTGCCGACCCCCCGGGGGCCTGACGCCCGTCAAGGCGCTCGCGAGCGCCGCCGAGGGGAGGGCGCTGCGTCCAGAGTGCCGCCGGACGGGTCGTCCCGCGGCGCACGGGCGGGCGCCGCCGGTCCACGCCGTCCCGAGCATGGCGGCCGCGCCAGGGCGCCGCAAGGACCGCGGTCGGCGCGCGGGTTCAGCCGCGCGCGGGCGGCGGCCGAAGAGGGGGGGTATGGACGCTCCGCTCCCCCTGCCCCTCCCCCTCCTCCTCGCGGAGGTGAGCGACAAGGTGCTCCCGGCCGCCCTCGACGGGAGCTGGGCCGTCGTCGTCCTCGGGCTGGGCGCGCTCGCGGCGGTCGGCCTGGCCGCCCCGCGCTGGCTCGCGGCGAACCTGCTCGCGCTCCTCGTGCTCGCGGGCCTCCCCGCGCTGTGCGTGGCCGGCGACCCCGCGTTCGAGCAGGCGCTCGCCCGGGAGGTCGGCCCGTGGGGCGCGTCCGCGCGCCTCCTCGGCGAGCGCCTCCTCGGCCTGGCGCCGGCCGCCGCCCTGGCCCTCGGGCTCGGGGTGCGGGGGCTCGGCGCGCGCGCCGAGGTCGAGCAGACCGCGGCGCGCGAGCGCCTGCGCCGTCGCTGCGAGACCGACCGCTCGCGCCGCCTCGCGGCGATCGCTCGCGACGACGCCGACCGCCAGGCCGCCCGGACCCGGCGGACGTCCCGGCGCCTCCGGCCGGCGGCCGCGCAGGCGACCCTGGCGGCCTGAGAGCGGCGCCCGGCGCGGACCCGACCTGCCCCCTTGCGCGGCGCGCGCGCTCAGCGCGCCCGGACCCCCTCCATGAGGAGCGTCGGCCCGCCCGCGCCGGACCGCGCGAGCGTGTCCTCGGTGACCTTGAGGACGAGGCGCTGCGCGCCGCGGTTGATGTCGCTGTAGTCGCGCTCGGGCGCGCTCGCGCTCGGGCCGTACTCGCGCTCGAGGTAGCTCAGCCAGGGCTCGGGGAGCCGGCCGCGCCGGAGCGGCATGGGCGCGTCGAGCGCCGCGAGGCGCGGGTCGTGGGGGACGTCGAGGACGTCCGGCCCGAGCGGGAAGCCCGGGCCGCGCGGCAGGTCGAGGAGCGCGTGGATCAGCTCGTGGACGAGCGTGTCGACGAGCTCCTGGGGGTTGTCGCGGTGCCCGGCGATCGCCGGGTTGATCGTGAGCGTGCCGCCCCCGTAGGCGCCGAACCGCTCGACCCCGGCCACCCGGAGCCCGGGCACGGCGCGCAGCCGCAACGGCGGGCGCGTCGCCTCGAGGTAGGCCTCGATCGCGAGGAAGTCGGGGTGCGTGCGCAGGGCCGCGAGCGCGCGGGCCTGCGCGGGGGTCGTCGTCAGCCCGGCCAGGAAGGCGTCGAGCGGCCCCGGCGGCGGCGAGCGGACGCCCTTGCCCGGGCGGACCTCCCGGGGCGCTCCGACCAGCCCCTCGACCGTGACCCACGCGGTCCCCGCCGGAGTCCGGCAGCGCGCGCCCTCGCCCCGGCGGACCCCGAGCGCGCGCGGGGCCAGGTCGTCGCCCCAGGCGACCACGGCCCACGCGCCGTCGGCGGGGCGCGGGCCCTCGACGACGACGGCGCGCGCCGCGGCGTCGACGCGCAGGACGCGGACGTCGGGCCCCGCGTCCCCGGGCCCGAGCGCGGTGACGCCCAGGCGGAAGCGCGCCCGCGTCGCCGCCAGGACCTCGAGCGCGACGCGCCCGCCGCCGGGGACGAGCAGGCGCTCGCGCGGGCCGTGCCC
>JANJTH010000818.1 GCA_024711205.1 Planctomycetota bacterium
AGGCCCAGGCGGCGCGCGAGCGCGAGGCGGCCGAGCAGGAGGCCCAGGCGGCGCGGGAGCGCGAGGCGGCCGAGCGCGAGGCCCAGGCGGCGCGCGAGCGCGAGGCGCAGGAGGCGCGCGCGCGCGAGGAGGAGGAGCGGCGCCGCGCCGCGATCGCCTCGGGCGGGCCCAGCGAGGAGGAGGCCCGTCGCCTCGCCGAGGAGCAGGCCAAGCGCGACGCGGAGGAGCGTGAGCGGGCCGCGCGCGCCGACGAGGTCAAGGCGCTCCGGAAGACGCCGGACGGGCTGGCCCGCCTGCTCTTCGACAGCATGAAGGCGCTCGACGGCGAGCTCTACGCGTCCTGCTGGATCGACATCCAGGACGCGCGGTACCTCGCGTCGGCGCGCGCCAACGAGACGCTCAACCTCGCGCGGCGGGCGCGCAACGCGGCGTGGGACCACCACCGCCGGCAGAGCATGCGCGATCAGCTCTCGCGGGCCGAGTTCGTGCGCGCCGAGGTCCAGGTCCGGAAGGCGCGCAAGGGCCAGGAGGTCCTCGACGGCAAGATCGTCTACCGGGTCGACGGCCGCGAGGAGGTGATCCCCCTCGCGAACCTCCAGCAGGTCGAGGACGGCTCCTGGAAGGCCGTCAAGCTCCTCCCGTAGCGCGCCGCCGGGGCCGGTGGCCTCGGGTCGGTCGGGCCTGGAGTATGCTCGCGGGCTCCGCCGGGGGCGTAGCTCAACGGTAGAGCAGCGGCCTTTTAAGCCGTTGGTTCCGGGTTCGAGCCCCGGCGCCCCCAAGCTCGGTGGGGCGGGGGCGGGCGCGGCTCACCGGGCCTCGCCCGCCCCCGCCCCGCCGAGCTAGGATCGGGGCGTGGATCGGGCATGAGGCGCCGGCGTCGCAGCAAGGACGAGCCACCTCGTCGGAAGCGAGAGCGGCCGTCGGGCGGGGCGGTCGGGGCGCGGGTCGACCCGGCGGACCGGGAGCTCCGGGAGCGGCACGACGCGCTCTCGCTCCAGATCGCCCAGGCGCCGCGCGAGGTCGCGCTGCGCGACGAGCGGTCGCGCCTGCGCCTCGAGCTCCACGACCCCGAGGGGGCGCTCGACGACGTGCGGGCCTGGCTCGAGCTCGCGCCGCAGGCCGCGGGGGCGCACCACCGGCGCGGCGAGGCGCTCGCCGCGCTCGGCGACGAGGCCGGCGCCCGCGACGCCTTCCTCCGCGCCACCACGATCGAGCCGCGGGCCGCGGCGCATCACGCCGCGCTCGGCGCGCTGCGGGTCGCGCTGGGGGACGCGCGCGGCGGGCTCACCGCGCTCGACCGCGCCGTGGCGCTCGAGGGGGAGAACGGCGGGCCCACCTCCGCGACGCTGCTCGGCCGCGCGCGGGCGCGCCTCGAGCTGGGCGACCTCGACGGCGCGCTCCACGACGCCGACCTCGCCTGCCGCGACGCCGCCGACCTCGAGGCGCACCTCCTGCGCGCCGACGTCCACCTGCGGCGCCGCGCCCCGGCGCTCGCGGTCGACGACCTGACGCGCGCGCTCGACCGCGACCCCGAGCGGGTCGACGTGCGGACGCGGCGGGCCTGGGCCCGCATGAAGGGCGGCGACCTGACCGGCGCGCGCTCGGACCTGGACCAGGCGATCGCGCACGACCCCGAGCACGGCGAGGCGCTCCTGCGGCGCGGCGAGCTGCGCTGCGCGACGGGGGACCACGAGGGCGGGCGGACCGACCTCGTGCTCGCGGCGGCCGCCACCCCGGGCCTGCGCGTCCCGTCCCTGATCCTGCGGGCGGCCTCGCACCGGGAGCAGGGCGCGCACGGCGAGGCGCGGGCCTGCCTCGAGGAGGTGTTCGCGCTCGCCCCCGAGTCCCCCGAGGCGCTGCGCGAGCGCGGCCTCCTCCGCATGGCGGAGGACGACGCGAGCGGCGCGCTGTCGGACCTCGAGCGGGCCGTCGCGCTCGACCCCGACGACGTCGTGTCGCGGATCGAGCGCGGGATCGCCCGCTGGCGGACCGGCGACCGGCGCGGCGCGCTGGCCGACCTCGACCGGGCCGTGGCGCTCGCGCCCGAGTCGTCCGAGGCGTTCGGGGCGCGCGCGAGCGTCCTGTTCGAGCTGGGCCGGCTCGACGACGCCGCCGCCGACCTCGACCGGTCGGTCGCGCTCGACCCCCGCAACGTGGGCGCGCTGATCGGCCGGGCCAAGGTCCGGCACGCCCGCGGCGACGGCGCGGGCGCCCGCGAGGACCTCGACCGCGCGATCGGCATGGACACGCACCGCGCCGAGGCCTACTTCGTGCGCGGGCTCGTGCGCGAGGACGACGACGACGTCGAGGGGGCGCTCGCCGACTTCAACGCGGCCGTCGACTGCGACGAGGAGTACGCGCTCGCGCTCGAGGCGCGCGGCCGGCGGCGCTGGGCCAAGGGCGACCTGCGCGGGGCCGTGACCGACCTCGAGCGGGCGGCCGCGCTCGCCCCGCACGACCCCGGCCCGCGCGCCGCGCTCGGCGCCCTCTGCTGCGAGACCGACGACTTCACCCGCGCGGTCGTCGAGCTCACGCGCGCGCTCGAGCTCGACCCGGACGACCCCGAGACGCTCTGCCGGCGCGCGGAGGCGCTGACCGAGCTGTCCGAGTACGAGCACGCGCTCGAGGACCTCGACCGGGCCGTCGCGCTCGAGCCGGAGGACCAGCAGGCGCGGCTCATGCGGGCCGAGCTGCGCTACGAGGAGGGCGCGCTCGAGGCGGCGCTCGAGGACTACGCGCGCGTCGTCGAGGCCGACCCGGCCGCCGCCGAGGCGCGCTACGGGCGGGGCTGGGTGCTCCTCGAGCTCGGGCGCCCCGAGGAGGCGCGCGGCGACTTCGAGCGCGTGCTCGAGCGGCAGCCCGACGACGCGCGCGCGCTCGTCGGCCGCGGCTGGGCGCGCTTCCAGCAGGGCGAGGTCGCGGAGGCGGGGCAGGACTTCGCGCGCGCGATCGCCGAGGACCCCTACGACGCGGAGGCCTACGTGTTCCGCGGCCGCGTCCACCTCGAGACGGGCGAGGAGGAGCAGGCCCGGCGCGAGTTCGACGCGGCGATCTCGCTCGACCAGGACGACCCGGCGGCGCACGGCGGGCGCGGCTTCTCCTACCTGGCGCTCGGCGAGCCGGCGCGCGCGCTCGCGGACTTCGCGCGCGCGGTCGCGCTCGACCCCGAGGACACCGACGCGCTCGTCGGGCGCGGCGAGGCCTACTTCGAGCTCGGCGACGTCGACGCCGCGGCCGCCGACTTCGAGGCCGCCCTCGCGCTCGACCCCGAGAACGCCATGGGGCACGTCGGGCGCGCGGGCGTGTTCCTGTTCCGCGGCGAGCCCGACCGGGCGATCAAGAGCTGCGACCGCGCGCTCAAGCTCGACGAGCAGCTCGGGGTCGCCTTCCTCCGCCGCTCGCAGGCCCACCGCGCGCTCGGCGACCCGCTCAAGGCCGACGAGGACCTCCAGCGCGCGCGCGACCTGGGCGTCGAGGACTAGCCGATGCGTGGGGAGCCCGGAGGGCTCCCCACGAGTCGGCGTGTGCGGGCGCGGGTCGCGCGGGCGCAGGCTGAAGGGCGCTCAGGAGCGGGGACGCTGCGGGTCGGGAGGGCCGGAGCCGCGGTGCGCGCCGATCTTCCCGTCCCCGTTCCCGTTCCGGCGGCTCGCGCGAGGCCCTCGCCGTCCTCCCCGCGCCCCTCCCGGCCGCGAGCGGCTACAAGGGGACCTCGCCGCGCGCCGGGGCGCCGGGTGCCGAGGAGGACGCGTTGACGAGCGGGCTCGAGCCGGGGCGGGTCACGGTGTTCTGCGGCGCGCGGACGGGCGACGACCCGGCGCACGCGGCGGGCGCGCGGGCGCTCGGGCGGGCGCTCGCGCGGCGCGGGCTGGGGCTCGTCACGGGCGGCGGGCGCGTCGGGCTCATGGGCGTCGTGGCCGACGCGGCGCTCGAGGCGGGCGGCGAGGCGATCGGGGTGATCCCGCGGGCGCTCGCGACGCGCGAGGTCGCGCACCAGGGCATGACGCGGCTCGAGGTCGTGGGCAGCATGCACGAGCGCAAGGCCCGCATGGCGGACCTCGGGGGCGCCTTCTGCGCGCTGCCGGGCGGGCTCGGCACGCTCGAGGAGCTGTTCGAGGTCCTGACCTGGGCGCAGCTCGGGCTGCACCGCAAGCCGATCGGGCTGCTCGACCCGGGGGGCTACTACGACGGCCTCTCGGCCTTCCTCGACGGCGCCGTGCGCGCGGGCTTCCTGGCGGCCCTCGACCGCGCGCTCCTGGTCGTCGAGCGCGACCCCGAGCGCCTGCTCGACCGGCTCGCGGCGGAGGCGCGCGCCCCGCGGCCGCTGCGGGTCGTGCCGGGGGCCGAGGACCCGCTCGTCCCGTGACCCGCGCGGGCGAGCCTGCCGGCGCCCCACGCGCAGGCGAGCTCCGCGCGCGGCTGCGCGACGGGGGCGAGGTCGTCCTGCGGCCGATCCGGCCCGAGGACGCGGGCGCGCTCGCGGCGGCGTTCGAGCGCCTGTCGGCCGCCTCGCGCCAGCGGCGGTTCCTCGCGCCCGTGCCCGAGCTCAGGCCCGACGTGCTGCGCTACCTCACCGACGTCGACCAGCGCGACCACCTGGCCTGGATCGCCTTCGACCCCGCCGCGCCGGGCCGGCCCGGGGTCGGCGTCGCGCGCGCGATCCGGCTCCCGGGCGAGCCGACCGTCGCCGAGGCCGCCGTCACGGTCGTGGACGCCTACCAGGGCCGCGGGCTCGGGACGCTCCTCCTCGGCGCGCTCGGCGCGGCCGCGCGGGCCCAGGGGATCACGACCTTCCGCGCGCTCGTCGACGCGCACAACGCGCCCATGCTCGCGCTCCTCCGCGAGCTCGGCGCCGAGGTCCGCGGGCGCGAGGAGGGGGCGTGGTGGTTCGACGTCGGCGCGCCGGGCGACCCGGCGTCGCTGCCCGACACGCCCGCCGGACGCGTGGTCCGGGCCGTGGCCGCGGGGCAGGTCCAGGTCGCGCCGCCGGGCGGCTGACGGCGGCGCGCGGCGTCCGCCGGCGGAGCCGACCGCGCGTCAGCGCGCGCCCGCGGCCAGGGCGCGCCGGTACTCGAGGACGGCGTCCGACAGGCTCGGCCGGTCGAGGAACGACAGGAGCTGCGCGAGGTCGAGCCCCGGGAGGAGCTCGCTCGCGGCGACCTGCTCGTACTGGTCGCCGCGGAGCGCGTGGACCCGGATCCGCCCCTTGCGCCAGACCCACACCTCCTGCACGCGGAGCAGGCGATACGCGTCCAGCTTGTCCATGCGCCCCGACGTCCAGACGACCTCGATCGCGAGGTGGGGCCGCTCGGCCGCCGCGTGGTCGTCGTCGCCGAGCACGTAGCACTCGTCCGGCTCGGCCCCGGTGCCGACGGCGGGGTCCCGGAGCGTCCAGGACCCGTAGGGCGAGCACCGGACCCCGCGCTCGAAGCAGTACGCCTCGACGAGGCGTCCGATCCAGGACCTGAGCTGCTCGTGCTCGCGCGACGGGCTCATGAGCTCGAGCTCCCCCTCCAGGTAGGTCATGCGCGGCGCGGGCCGCTCGCCGCGGACCTCGAGCAGCCGCTCGTAGTCCGCCCAGGTCACCCCCGAGAGGCGCACGACGTGGTCCTCCGTGGGGTGGTCGGAGCGCCGCTCCAGCTCTGCGTGCGTGTGCATGCGGCCAGGGTAGCAGCCACGCGCGGGGCCGTCCCGCCGCGTCCCCGGCCAGGGGAATGGTCGAGGCGGTCGCCGGCGTTAGACTCCTGCCGTGCAGCACCCCTGGCAGAGGCTCTCCGCCGTGGCCCTCGCGCTCGCGCTCCTCGTGGGCGGGGCGACGGTGGACCTGTGCGCCTGCTTCGGGGGCGCGCACGGGGCGGCCTGCGGCGACGCGGCCGAGCCGGCCCCGCGCGCCCGGGCGCCGCGCCCGGGTTCCCTCCTGGCCGTGCCGCCCGTCGCCCGCCTCGCGTCGGGCCTCGAGGAGCAGGTCGCGGCGCATGGCTGCTGCGCGGCCCGCGCGGCGGCTGCGGCTTCGACCGGGGCCCACGCGCCCGAGCCGGCCCGCACGCCCGCGCCCGCGAGCGCGCCGACGCACGGGTCGGGCGACGACGCACCCGGCCCGGCCTGGCGCGCGGCGGCCTGCACGTGCCCGAGCCT
>JANJTH010000858.1 GCA_024711205.1 Planctomycetota bacterium
GCCGAGCCGGCGCAGCAGGTGGTCGGCCGCCGCGAGCGCCGCGGGCGGCGGCGGGTCGAGCCAGCGCAGCTCGCCCAGGTCGCGCACGCCGGCGCCGCGCAGCGCGAGCGCGACCTCGCCCAGGTCCGAGCGCAGGAGCTCCGGCTCGACCGCGCGCGGGCGGCGGTCGTGGTCGTTCTTCGTGTAGAGCCGCACGCAGCGCCCGGGCCCCTGGCGCGCGGCGCGCCCGGCCCGCTGCCGGGCCGAGAACTGCGAGATCGGCTGGAGCTCGAGCGTGGGCAGGCCGGCGGGCGAGATCCCCGGCACACGCGCCAGGCCCGCGTCGACCACGGCGGTCACCCCGTCGATCGTGACCGAGCTCTCGGCCACGTTCGTGGCCAGCAGCACCTTGCGCCGGCGCGAGGGCGCGAGCGCCGCCTCGAGCGCGTCGGGCTCGAGGCGCCCGTGGAGCGGGAGGACGGCCAGGTCGCCCCGGCGGGCGACCCCCTCGAGCGCGCGCGCGCAGCGCGCGATCTCGACCGCGCCGGGCAGGAACACGAGCGCGTGCCCCGCGAGCCCGGCGTCCACGAGGTCGGCCACGGCGCTCGTCACGCGGTCCTCGAGCGCGCGGTCGTCGCGGTTGGGCGCGTGCGTCAGCTCGAGCGGGTGCCCGGGCGCGGCGACCTCGAGCACGTCGGCGTCGAGGAGCCGGGCCACGGGCGCGGCCTCGAGCGTGGCCGACATGGCCACGAGCACGAGGTCGGGCCGGCGCGTGCGCCGCAGGCGCTCGAGCAGCGTGAGCGCGAGGTCGGTCTCGACGTGGCGTTCGTGGAGCTCGTCGAGGACGACGGCCGAGACGCCGCGCAGGCCGTCGTCGCCGCCCACGAGCCGGCGCACGAGCACGCCCTCGGTCACGTAGAGCACGCGCGTGTCGGGCCCGCGCTGCGCGTCGAAGCGGACCTGCCAGCCGACCGGCCCGCCCGGGCGCACGCCGCGCTCGGCGGCCACGCGGCGGGCGGCCAGGCGCACCGCGAGCCGCCGGGGCTCGAGCACGACGACCTGCCCGCCGAGCGCGTCCGCGAGCGCCCAGGGCACGCGCGTCGTCTTGCCCGAGCCCGGGTCGGCGGTCAGCACGAGCGCGCCGCGCGCGCGCGCGCGCGCGATGACCTGGTCCAGGTGCGCGTCGATCGGGAGCGGGTCGAGCGGGGGCACGCGCGGCGGGCCGATCGCCCGGGTCAGGCGCCGCCGCGGTCGGCCGCGGCGGCGTCAGCGGCCGGGGCGGGCAGGCGCTCCACGACGGTGGCGGCCCCGCCGTCGGCCAGGCGCACGACGGCCCCGGGGGCGGCGTGCTTGCGGTGGAGGAGCCCCAGCCCCTCCGGCGCGCCGTCGGGCCCCGGCGCCCACGAGGTCACGCGCCCGACCGGCTTCCCGCCTGCGGGTCCGGCCCCGGGGCCGTCGCCGGGTCCGTCGTCGCGGACGATCGCGACCGGGAGCGCGGCCGGCGGGGCGTCGAGCCGGAGCCGCACGAGGTGGCGGTTCACGTGGCCGCGGTGCGCGACGCGCGCGACGACCTCCTGGCCCACGTAGCAGCCCTTCGTGAAGCTGATTGAGCGCCGCTCGAGCCCGACCTCGAGTGGGAGCGTCTCCGCGTCCATGTCGACGCCGTACCAGGGGACGCCCGCGCGCACGCGCGCCTGCTGCACGGCCGCCGGGCCCACGACCACGGCGCCGGCCGCCACGAGGGCGGCCTCGAGCGCGCCGCGCGCGCCCGCGGGCGCGAGCACGTCGCAGCCGTGCCCGACCTCGTCGTCGCGGACGAGCGTGGCCGGACCAGCCGGCGTGTCCTCGACGAGCCCGCGCGCCGCGAGGTCGACCGCGACGTGGGCCAGGTCGTCCGTGGGCGGCCCGGCCCCGAGCGCCGCCTCGACCACGGCCGCGGCGCGCGGCCCCCACAGCGAGAGCCACACGAGCGCGCCGGGGGCGCCCGGGGCGGCCAGGTCCTCGAACCGGACGTCGTCGAACAGGGCGAAGCGCGCCAGGTGCTCGACGAGCGCCGTCCGCGCCGCGGGCGCCGTGAGCAGGAGCAGGTCGCCCTCGCGCGCGAGCAGGCGCAGGTCCCCCACGAGCGCGCCCTTGACCGTCAGGGCGCAGGCGCGGGCGCCGCGGCCGGGGGCCAGTCCCGCGACGTCCTGGGAGGTGTTCTTGTGCAGGAACCGGAGCCCGTCGCGGCCCACGACGCGCGTGACCCCCCAGCCGTCGCGGAACCAGAGCCCGGCGCCCTCGCGGAGCGCGGCGGCCTCCGCGGCCGGGACCCGGGCGCAGTCGGGCGCCGCGAGCGGCAGCGTGGGGTGAAGCGGCGCGGGGTCGGTCATGGCTGGCCTCGCTCGGGTCGTGGCCGCGAGCCCGGCCCGCGCGCCCTCGTGGCCCGGAGTCTATCCGTCCTCCGACCACCGGCCGCCCGCGAGGTGGGGCTCGGCGGGTCGACTCCGCCCTCGCGCGTGCGCGAACCTCGCGGCGCGGGGACTCGCTCGACGGCCCTGCTTCGCGGCTACGCTCCTGCCGCTCACGGCCCGCGCCGTCGAGGAGCGACCGATGCCGACGCCCGCCCCGTCCTCCACGCCGTCCACCGCCCCCTCGCCGCCGGATGCGGGCCGGGTGGCCCCCGCCCTCGACACCGGGCGCCTCGACACCGGGCGGCGGCGCCGCGCCCTCGGGCTCGGCGCGCTCGCGCTCGCGGCCACGGGGCTCGGGGCCGGGCTCGAGCGCGTGCGCGCCCAGGAGGCCAGCGCGCCCCCGACCGTGGGGACCTCGAGCGCGCGGCTCCTGGCGCTGCGCCTGCGCCCTGGACAGGACCTCCGGCGCGAGCTGCTCGCGCTCGTCGAGCGCGAACAGCTCGAGGCCGTCGCGGTCGTGACGTGCGTCGGGAGCCTGACCAAGGTGACGCTCCGCTACGCAGACCGCGAGGAGGGCACGCCGCTCGAGGGTCGGTTCGAGCTCGTGTCCCTCGTGGGCACGCTCTCGCGCCACGGCTCGCACCTGCACCTCTCGGTCAGCGACGGCGACGGCCGCACGCTCGGCGGGCACCTCCTCGACGGCTCGGCCGTCTACACGACCGCCGAGGTCGTCCTGGCCGTGCTCCCCGACCTCAGCTTCCGCCGCGAGCCGTGCGCCGCGAGCGGCTACCGCGAGCTCGTCGTGCGCGCGCGCGACGCGGCCGTGGACCCGTCTGACGCCCGCTAGAGGCCTGGTCCCCTGGCGCCCGCGAGCGCCAGCGGGCGCCCGGCACGCACGGCCGGGCGCGGCCGGTCGCCCGCTACCGCGGCAGGTCGCGGTGCGTGAACGCCCGCTTGCCCGGGCCGTAGTCGCCCGCGACCTGGCCCTGCCCGCGCAGGAGCCAGCGCGTCGTGAGCAGGCCGTCGAGGCCGACGGGGCCGCGCGCGTGGAGGCGCGAGGTCGAGATCCCGACCTCGGCGCCGAGGCCGTAGCGGTAGCCGTCGGCGAACCGCGTGCTCGCGTTCCAGAACACCGAGGCCGAGTCGACCTCGCGCAGGAACCGCGCGGCGGCGGCCGGGTCCTCCGTCACGATCGCGTCGGTGTGCGCGCTCCCGTGCTCGGCCACGAACGCGATCGCCGCGTCCAGGTCGTCGACCACGCGCACGGCGAGCACGAGGTCGCCGTACTCCGTCCGCCCGTCGTCGGGGCCGGCCGGGGTCGCGCCGGGCAGGTGGGGGAGCGCGCGCGCGTCCGCCCGCAGCGCGACGCCGCGCGCGCGCAGGGCCTCGCCCACGCGCGCCAGGTGGGGCAAGAACTCCGCGTGGACGACGAGCGTCTCGGTCGCGTTGCAGGCCGACGGCGCGTCGCACTTGCCGTCCACGGCCAGTCGCGCGGCCATGTCGGGGTCGGCCGCGCGGTCGAGGACGAGGTTGCACACGCCCTCGGCGTGCCCGAGCACCGGGATCCGCGTGCTCGCCTGCACGTGCCGCACGAGCGCGCCCGAGCCGCGCGGGATCACGAGGTCGATCAGGTCGTCGCAGGCGAGCAGGCGCGCGAACTCCTCGCGCGTCTCGACCGCCTGGACGGCGTCGGGGTCGAGCCCGGCGCCCTCGAGCGCGTCGCGCAGGCAGGCCACCAGGGCGCGGTTGCTCGCCCGCGCCTCGGCCCCGCCCTTGAGGATCACGGCGTCGCCCGCGCGCAGCGCGAGCGCGCCGATCTGGACGACGGCGTCGGGCCTGCTCTCGAATACGACGAGGAGCACGCCGAGCGGGCTCGTGACCTGCTCGAGCTCGAGGCCCCGGTCGAGCTCGCGCCGCGCGAGCGCGCGCCCGAGCGGGTCGGGCCCGTGCGCGAGCTGCCGCACACCCTCGCGCAGGACCGCGAGCTTGGCCGGACCCAGGCCCAGCCGCCGCACGAGCGGCGCCTCGAGGCCGGCGCCGTCGTTCGCGCTCGAGGCGGCCGCGACGTCGTCCGCGTTCGCGGCCGCGAGCGCGCCCGCGCGCTCCTCGAGCAGCCGGTCGAGCCGCAGGAGCGCGTCGGCGCGCCGGGCGCCGTCGGCCCGCGCGAGGGCGCGCTGCGCCGCGCGCGCGCGGCGCGCGAGGGCGACGTGGGGGCCAAGGGGGATCGGATCGGCCTCGTCGGGGCGAGTGGGCATCGGGGGCTCCTGCAGCTCTCCCTGAGCGACGAGCGAGGCCTGGGAGCGGCCGACGGACCGGAGGGTGGTGGGCGGGGCGCCGCCCGAGCACGAAGTGGACCACACCGGCGGGAGCTGACCAGCCTCGCCCGCGGCAAGGCGCGGCGGCAGGGCGAGCGGGGCCGAGTGGCGACTGTAAGCCATTGACTTACTGGCCCCCAGGAGCCAGGGTGCCGTGGTGGTCGTCGCCTGAGACCCGGCCCAGGACGCCACGAACAGGGCCAAGCATGGTGTCTCCTTCGCCGAGGCGGCCGAGCTCTTCACCTCGGGCTCGGACTACCTCGAGATCTTCGACGAGGCTCACTCCGACGAAGGGGACCGCTTCCTCGCGATCGGACCGAGCGCTCGCGGCGTCGTGCTCGTCGTCATGACCGAGCCGAGCGATCACGCAGCGCGGATCATCAGCGCGCGCTGGGCGACCGAGGGGGAGCGCGCGCTCTACCGCGCGCACGTCGGAGGTGCCTCGTGACGGACATCCCGGAGCTCGAGGAGCGGGACTTCGCGCGCGCGATCCCGGCGCGGGTGCGGCGCCGCCTGATCGCGGGCGAGCTCGAGTCGGGGCAGGACGTCGTCGCGCTGCGACACTTCGTCGGGTTGACCCAGGCCGGGTTCGCGCGCGCGCTCGGGATCAGCGTGCACACGCTCAGGAACTGGGAGCAGGGCCGGCGGCGCCCCGACGGACCGGCGATCGCGCTCCTCCGGATCGCGGCCCGTCATCCCAGGATCATCCGCGAGAACGCGGGCTCGGCCGCCTGAGCGAAGATCGCCCGGATGAGCCGGGGAGGTCCGGCCTCGGGGGCGGCCGCCGCCTGGATCGAGTTCAGCCCGGACCTCGCGCGAGCGGTCCCCGCCGGGTGGCAGGCGAGGGACCTCGGTGCGATCGTCCTCGCCAGCGGCGTCCGGGCGGTGTCGACCCGAGCGGTCGGAGGGACCCATGCAGCAGCTCCTCGACGACGTGTGGACCTGGCGCGTGTGGCGGCCGGGCTCGTTCCGCGGCGTGTCGTTCAACGGGCACGTCCTGCAGGTGGACGGCGAGCGGGTCGTCGTGGACCCACCGCCGCTCTGCGCGTGGGACCGCGAGCACCTGGCCGCGCTGGGCGGGCCCTCGCGCGTCGTCGTGACGAACGCGCATCATCTGCGCGGCGCGGTCGAGCTCGCCCGCGAGGCCGGGGTCCCGCTCCACGCGCCCGCGGCCGACCGCGCGCTCCTCGAGCACGCGGCCGGCGCGGGCGGGCTCGGGCTCGGAGGCTCCGCCGACGAGGCCGGCGTGGCCTGGTTCGCGGACGGCGACGTCGTGGGCGGGCTCCACGTCGTCGCGCTCGCGGACCACAAGACGCCCGGCGAGGCCGCGCTCCACTGGCCCGCGCGCCGGCTCGTCGTCCTGGGCGACGCGCTGATCGGGACGCCCGCCGGGCACCTCACGCTCCTGCCGGCCGCGAAGTTCACGGACGTCGCGCGCGCCCGCGCGGGCCTCCTGCGCCTGCTCGACCTCGACGTCGAGCACGTCCTCGTGGGCGACGGCGAGCCGGCGCTCGGCAACGGGGCCGCCGCCCTGCGCGCGGCGCTCGGCCGCGTGGGCGAGGCCCCGCTCGAGCCCGACGCGCAGGGGGCCCTCGCCCCCGCGGGCGACGGCTGGTTCGTCCTCCACCTCGCGCAGGCCCGCTGGCGCGGGCACGCCCTCTTCGGGCGCTGGACCGACCTCGAGGGCGGGCGGCGGCGGTTCCGGCAGGTCGGCGTGAACGTGAGCGTGCTCGAGCCCGGCCGCCCCTCGTGCATGTACCACCGCGAGTCGGAGCAGGAGGACTTCCTCGTGCTCTCGGGCGAGTGCCTGCTCCTGATCGACGGGCAGGAGCGCCGGCTCCGCGCCGGCGACTTCGTGCACTGCCCGCCCGGCACCGACCACCTGTTCGTCGGGGCCGAGGCCCCGGCGGCCGTGCTCATGCTCGGCGCGCGCCGCCCCGACGCGACCGTCCACTACCCGGTCTCGCCGCTCGCGGCCGCCCACGGCGGCTCGGTCGCGACGGCCACGGACCTGCCGCGCGAGGCCTACGCCGCCTGGCCCGAGGACCCCGACCCGGTCCCGCCGGCCTGGCTACCCACCTGAGGAGCACCCCCCTCCGGCTCTTCCCTTGCCCTTGCCCTTGCCCTCCTTCTTCCTCTTCCCCTCCTCCCTCCGCGATCGCTCAGGCGGCGGGAGCCGGCCTGCGCAGCCTTGCTGGCCGCGGGAGGAGGGCAAGGCCCCTGCACGACCGCGGGAACGGGAACGGGAACGGGAACGGGAACGGGAAGAGCGGAGGACTCCGGCGCCGTCGCGCCCCGGAACGGTTGCCGAAGGCCTACGCGCCCCCGCCCCCCTCGAGCACGAGGTGGTCACGATGCACGAGCGCGTGGTGGTTCCGCACGCCCTCGGGCGGGGTCCCCGCGACCCAGCGCCGCGCGGCCTCGGCGTCGCACGAGACGACGCCGCGCCCGAGCGCGGCGCCATCGGGACCGCGCAGGACGACCACGTCGCCGCGCTCGAACGCGCCCTCGACGCGCCGGACGCCCACGGGCAGGAGCGACTTGCCCCGCCTGGCCACGGCGTCGACGGCGCCCGCGTCGAGCACGAGCGACCCGCGCGGCGCCGCGGCGAAGGCGATCCAGCGCGCGCGCGCGTCGAGCTCCTCGCGCGCGGGGAACCAGGTGCCCACCTCCTCGCCCGCGAGCACCCGCTCGGCCGCGCCGGGCTCGCGGCCGGACGCGATCACGGCGTGGCAGCCCGCGCGCGCCGCGATCGCGGCCGCCGTGACCTTGCTCTTCATGCCGCCCCGCCCGGCCTTCGTCCCCGGCTCGCCCGCGCCCCCGAGGACGGTCGCCGCGTCGTCGACGCGCGCGAGGCGCCGCGCGTCGGGGTGCTTGCGCGGGTCGCGGTCGTAGACGCCGTCGACGTCGGTCAGGAGCAGGAGCAGGTCCGCGTCGAGCTTCGTCGCCACGAGCGCCGAGAGCTTGTCGTTGTCGCCGAACACGGGCCGCGCCTCGCCCTCGACGAACGCGAGCTCCTCGGTCGACACGGCGTCGTTCTCGTTGATCACCGGGACGACGCCGCGCCGCAGCAGCTCGCCGAGCGTGCCGCGCAGGTTCAGGTAGCTCGTGCGGTCGTCGAAGTCGCCCTGCGTGAGGAGCACCTGCCCGCACACGAGCCCGAGCCGCGCGAAGCCCTCCTGGTAGAGGCTCATGAGGCGCGTCTGGCCGACCGCCGCGCAGGCCTGCCGCTCGGCGAGCTCGCGCGGGGTCTCGGAGAGCCCGAGCGCGTCGCGCCCGAGCCCGACCGCGCCCGACGTCACGACGAGCGCCTCGCGCCCGGCCGCGCGCAGCGCCGCCGCCGCCTCGACGACCGCGAACAGGCGCGAGAGCGCGATCCGCCCCGTGTCCTGCGTCAGGACCCGGGTCCCCACCTTGAGCACGACCCGCCGCGCCGCCGCGACGGGGGGCCTCGCGACCTCCGCCATGACCGCCTCCCCGCGACCCGCGCACCCTCGCGCCCCTCGGCGCCGGCCCCTCCGCGAGTCGGCCGTCGACCGGGGCGCCGCCGGGTCAGCCCTCCTGGGGCCTGGCCTTGTACGTGCGCTCGAGCATGTCCTCGAGCCGCGCGATCTCGTCGCGCAGCGTCTGCTGCTTGTCGGGCGTCCCCGGGTCGTCGAGGAGCTCCTGCTCGTAGAGCTCGATCGCCGTCCGGAAGTTGCCGATCGCCTCGTCGAACAGCTCGCGCTTGCGGGCCGTGCCGTCCGTCCGGTTCGCCGACTCGACGGCCTTGATCGCGCGGTTCTCGTGGAAGTGCGCGCGCGCCCAGCAGCGCGGCACGTCCTTGCCCTCGAACCGCCGGCCCTGGGCCTGGTCCTCCTGGGCCACGCAGCCGGCGCCGCCCAGGGCCACGGCCCAGGCCAGCGCGAGCGGCGCGAGCGCGGCTCGCCTGCCGCGACCCTTCCGGCCACCACCCGGTCGACGCTCGCTCGCGGTCGTCCGCACGGTCCCCTCCCCCCGTCGACGCGCCGCCGCGCCGACCGCAGTCGCCTAGCCCTCGCCGCGGCCCCGCCGGCCGCCGCCGGCGCGCGGGCCCTTCCGCCCGCCGCCGTCCGCCCGGCCCGCCTTCCCCGGACGCCCGCCGGGAGAGCGCTCGCCGCGCTCG
>JANJTH010000876.1 GCA_024711205.1 Planctomycetota bacterium
CTGGCGGGGGCGTCACCCGCCGCGTCCCCGCCGGGGACGGGCGCCGCGCCGCCCGGCGCCCCCGCGCCGACGGGCGCGCTCCCCTACACGCCGGCGCCCGCGCGGGTCGAGGCGGGCGACCCCGACCTGGTCTTCGCGCCCGAGGCCGCGGGGCCGCTCCGCGCGCGGGCGGCCGAGGTCCTCGCCTGCGAGGCCCCGATCCACCGCGACCTGCTCGCGCGCCGGGTGCTCGCGGCCTGGTCGGGGCGCCGCGGCGGCGCGCGCGCGCGCCGACGCGTCGACGAGGTCGTCGCGGCCCTCGTGACCGCGGGCGCGGTCGACGTCCGCGGGGACTTCCTGTGGCGCCCCGGCCAGACGCTCGCGGGCCCGCGCGCGCTCGCCGACCGCAAGCCCGAGCACCTCGCGCCGGAGGAGGCGGCGCTCGCGCTCGAGGCGGTGCTCCGCCGCGACGTGTCGCTCCCGGCCGCCGACCTCGTGCGCGAGGCCGCCCGCCTGCTCGGCGCCGCGCGCGCGAGCCGCGCGCTCTCGGACGCGCTCCAGGCCGCGCTGCTCCGGCTCGTCGCCGCCGGCGGCTGCGTCCTCGACGGCGAGCGCGCGCGCCTCCCGCGCCCCTGACCGGCGCCCGAGCGCGTAGCGGACTCGAGCGGACTCGGCGCGCGAGGGTCGGGCCCGGGCCAGGCACGGAGTGGACCTCGCCCGCGGGCGCGATAGGCTCGTGCGGCATGTCGAGCGCGCTGCCCCCGGGCTGGTACACGCCGGAGATCAAGGCCCTCACGCTCCCGCAGCTCTGGCGGGTCGCGGGCGGCTGCACCACGTTCGCCGTCGGCGTCGTGTTCTTCAAGCTCCTGCGCCTCCCCACCGAGCCCGGGGTCGCGCTCCGCTACCCGACCCGCGTGCGCCGCGTCCCGCGGGAGGGGCTGCCGGCCGCGGCCGCGGCGTACTTCGCCCGCCTCGACGAGGACGCGCGGCGCCTCGGGCTCGGCCCCGAGGGCTTCACGTACCTGGTGAGCCTGCGCGCGAAGCAGGCCGCGGCGGGGGCCGTGTGGCTCGCGCGCGACGGCACGCTCTTCCTCCACGCGCTGTGGGCCGACGCCCCGGGGCACGACCGGCTCGCGGCCGTCTCGCTCGCGCGGTCGGGCGCGCGCGAGCGGGCCCGTCAGCTCGTGACGACGAACCTCCCGCGCGAGCTCTCGGACGGCACGCTCTCCGACGTGGTCCGGGTCGAGCGCCGCGCCGACGCGGGGCTGGTCGTCGCCCGGCACCGCGAGCGCACGGGCGACGTGCGGCGCCTCGACCTCGCGGCCGTCGAGGAGGCGGTGCGCGCCCTGAACGACGACCAGCTCGAGGAGCTCGTGGAGCAGGGCGTCCACGTGCGCGTCGACGACGCCGTGGCCCGCGCGCTCCCCTGGCCGCCGCCGCCGCTCGACGAGGGCCTGTTCGACGAGCCTGCCTGAGCGCGGAGCGGACCTTCAGGCGGGGCGCCCGCGCGCGTCAGCCGACGAGCGCCTCGAGCCGCGCGACCAGGAGCCGGAGCGCGCCGCGACGCACCGCCCCGAGCGGCCCGCGCGCGGCCGCCCGCTCGAGGTCGTCGAGCGCGAGGCGCGCGAGGAACCCGGGGCCGCCGAGCAGCGGCGCGAGGGCCCGCGCGAGCGTCGCCACGGTCTCGACCGCGGCCCGGTCGTCGTGGGCGTCGGGGACGTAGGCCACGCGCGGCCCGGGCCGGCAGGCCAGGGCCTCGACCAGGTCGGCCAGGAACGCGGCCGTCGCGGCGACCTTGTCGTAGTCGAGCCGGTCGGGCGTGTCCGTCGGCTCGTGGTAGTGCTCCCAGCGCCCGCACGTGAGGAACAGGGTCGGCACGCCCGCCTCGTCGAAGGCGTGGTAGTCGCTGAGCGCCGGGACCATGTCGAGGTCGAGCCGGCGCGGGAAGACGCCGCCGCGCGCCGCGGCCCGCGCGGCGGCCGCGTCGACGAGCGCCGGCGTGCCCTCCCCGCGCTCGGCGCCGAGCACGAGCAGCGACCGGCGCACGGCCTCCGGGAAGCCCGGCGGGCCGATCGCGTGTCCCACGAGGTCCATGCAGAGCATGGTGTCCGTCCGGTCGAGCGGGACGAGCGGGCCGCGCGCGTAGCGCATGGAGCCCATGCTCCCCGCCATGAAGTGCGGGGGCTCCTCGGCGTCGAAGGCGACGAAGAGGACCTGCCGGGCGAGCGGGCGACCGGCGAGCAGGCGCGCGACCTCGGGCAGGATCGCGACCGCGGCCGCGTTGTCGTCGGCGCCCCAGTACACGGCGCCGTCCGCGCGCGTGCCCAGGTGGTCGTAGTGGGCGCCCACGAGCACGCAGCGCTCGGCGAGCGGGCCGGCCCCGGGCAGGCGCCCGAGCACGTTCGCGCCGACGCCCGGGATCTCCTGCAGCCAGCCGCCCTCGCCCGCGGGCGCGAGGCCCGCCGCGGTGAAGGCCTCGACGACGACCTCGCGCGCGCGCGCCCCGCCCGGCGTGCCGGGCGCGCGGCCGGCCATGTCGGGCGCGCACAGGCGCTCGACGAGCGCGCGCAGCCGGGCGGCCGAGGGCGGCGGGGCGGGGGCGGGCGCGGAGTGGTCCATGGCGGGTGCTCCAGGAACGCGCCGGGGTGGGCCGGCGTATGCTGAGGAGGTCGCGCGACGACGGGAGGGCGCATGTCTCCGCACGAGTCTGACACCGGTCGGCCCGACGCGCTCCGGGTGGTCCCCACGGCGGACGGCGGCCTCGCGGCGGGGGCGGGCGCCGGCGGCGCGGGCGCGGTCGCCATGCCGCGGCGGGCGCTCCTGGGCCT
>JANJTH010000881.1 GCA_024711205.1 Planctomycetota bacterium
CTCGGGCGCGGGCGACCAGCGCGCGGGCGCGCCGCCCGGCGCGGCCGCGGCGAGCTCGCTCGCCGCGCCGGGCGCGTGGCACTGCGTGCACGACGCGTAGGGCGCGTGCGGCATGCGCGGCGCGATCACGTCGCCGACCGCGAGCCCGTGCTCGTGGCAGGTGTTGCACGCGAGGACCGACACGGGGTCGACCGGGTGCGGGATCACGGGCGGCGCGCCGTCGTAGGCGCGCCGCTGCGCGCGCGCGAGCAGCGCGAGCGCCCGATCCTCGCCCTCGCGGCCGGCGCCGGCACGGCCTTCGCCCGAGCGCGCAGACGGGCCCGGGGTCCCCGGGCGCTCGGCCGGGAGCCGGGTCCGGAAGGTCGCGTTCGGGCCCCAGGCCCGCGGGGCGATGTCGCGGTAGCGGGGCGCCGGCGCGACATCCTCGCGGCCCCGCGTCGGCGCGCCGGGCCGGGGCGCGTGCCGCGCGTCGCCGGGGGCGATCGCGCCCGGCGCGTCCGCCCCGGTCGAGCGGACCTCGCCCACCTGCGCCATGCCCGCGAGGAACCCGCTCAGCGCGACCGCGAGCGCGCCCACGAGCACGACCTGGCCGATCCGGCCGGCGGCCGCGCCGTCACCGGCCTCGCTCGGCGCCGGCGGTGCCCCCGCGGGGTCGTGGGCCTGCCCCGAGGGGGCCGCCTGACGCGCGGGGGCGGGCGGCGCCGGGTCGCCGACGACCACCGGCGCCGGGCTCGCGCCTCCCTGCGCGCCCGGGTCCGTGCCGGGCGGTGGCCCCTCGTGCGCCGGTGCGGGTGCAGCGTCGCCCTCCCCGCCGGTCGGGCTCGCCGCGCCCGCCGGGGGCGCCTCCTCGCCGGGGCCCTCGGCCGGCGCGCTCACGGCGCCCCCACCTTCTCGACCGTGACCGCGCACTTCTTGTAGTCGGGCTGCTTCGAGAACGGGTCGTGCGCGTCGAGCGTGACGTCGTTCACGAGCTGGGTCTCGTCGAAGAACGGCACGAACACCGTCCCGGGCGGCGGCGCGCCGCGGCCGCCGATCCAGGCGCGCAGGACGACCTCGCCGCGCCGCGAGCGGACCCGCACCTCCTCGCCCGAGCGCACGCCGAGCCGGCGCGCGTCGTCGGGGTGCATCTCGGCGTAGGCGCGCGGCATGGCGCGCTTGAGCTGCGGCACGCGCCGGGTCATCGTCCCCGTGTGCCAGTGCTCGAGCACGCGGCCCGTGCACAGCCAGAACGGGAATTCCCCGTCGGGCGCCTCGGGCGGCGGCTCGTAGGGGTGGAACCACACGAGCGCGCGGTCGTCCCCCGTGACCGAGTGATAGAACTGGAAGCCCTTGCCGGGGGCCACGAACGGGTCCGAGCCCTCGACGAACCGCCAGCGCGTCTCGCGCCAGGCGCCCTGCGCGTCCTGCACGACCGGCCAGCGCAGGCCCGTCGCCCGGACGAGCTCGGCGTAGGGCGCGACGTGCTTGTGCTTGAGCGCCGTGAGCGGGCGGTAGTCCTCGTAGAGCCGCTCGTCGACGTTCACGTCCTCCCAGCGCGCGAAGTCCCAGGCCGGGACCTCGTTCCCCTCGGCGTCCGCCACGTGGAACAGGAACCGCCCGTCCGCGTCCTTCATGCCGGGGTGGCCCAGGTCGTGCAGGCGGCGCGCGACGGCGATCGTCTGCCACACGTCGGGGCGGGCCTCGCCGGGCGGCGTGACCATGCGGAACCACTGCTGCGTGCGCCGCTCGGAGTTGCCGTAGACCCCGCCCTTCTCGACCCACAGGGCCGAGGGCAGGATCAGGTCGGCGAGCGCCGTCGTGGCCGTCGGGTAGACGTCGGACACGACGAGGAACTTGTCCTTGCAGCGCGCCTTCGCCGCGAACAGCGCCTTCGTGTTCGGCAGCGAGTGGCCCGGGTTCGTGACCTGGACCCACAGCGTGTCGATGTTGCCCTCGTCGGAGCAGAACGCCTTCCACATGTCGACCGTGTGGTGCCCGGGCTTCGGGTTGATCCGCCCCGCCGGGAGCTTCCAGTGCGCCTCGACCTGCTTGCGGTGCTCGGCGTTCATGACGACGCGCCCGCCGGGGAGCGTGTGCGCGAGCGTGCCCACCTCGCGGACCGTGCCGCAGGCCGAGGGCTGCCCGGTCAGGCTCGTGGGGCCGTCGCCGGGCTTGCCCCAGTGCCCGGAGAGCAGGTGGACCCCGTGCACGAGGCAGTTGATCGCCGTGCCGCGCGTGTGCTGGTTCATGCCCATGCACCACAGGCTCGTGATCCGCCGCTTCGGGTCGGCGAACACGGCGTAGAGCGCCTGCAGGTCGGCGGGCGCGATCCCGGTCAGCTTCGCCGCGTGCTCGAGCGTGTAGGGCTTCACGAGCGCCGCGTACTCGTCGAACGAGATCGCCTTGCCCGTGAGCGCGGCCGGCTCGCTCGGCGCGCGGAAGTTGCAGTGCTTGCCCACGAACTCGCGGTCCCACGTCCCGTTGCGGATGAGCTCCGCCGCGATGTAGTTCGCGATCACGAGGTCGGTGTGCGGCGCGAAGATCAGCGTCCGGTCGGCGTGCTCCGACGTGCGCGTCCGCCGCGTCACGAGCTCGATCAGCTCGACCCGCTCGCCGCGCGCGCGGCGGTCGATGATCCGGCTGAACAGCACGGGGTGCATCTCGGCCGGGTTGTTGCCCCACGTGATCACGACGTCGGCGCGGTCGAGGTCGTCGTAGCAGGACGCCGGCTCGTCGACCCCGTAGGTCGCGAGGAACCCGGTCACCGCCGACGCCATGCACAGGCGCGCGTTCGGGTCGATGTGGTTGTTCGAGAGCCCGCCCTTCATGAACTTGAGCGCGGCGTAGCCCTCGGGGATCGTCCACTGGCCCGAGCCGTAGAACGCGAACTTCTCGGGCGCGCGGAGGATCCGCCGCGCGAGCACGTCGAGCGCCTCGTCCCAGGAGATCGGGGCGAGCGAGCCGTCGGCCTGGCGCAGGAGCGGCCGGGTCAGGCGGTCCTCGCCGTAGAGGATCATGCCGACGTGGTAGCCCTTCACGCACAGGAGCCCGCGGTTGACCTCGGCGTCGGGATGCCCCGCGATCGAGACGACGCGGTCGTCCTTCGTGCCGACGAGCACGTGGCAGCCGGTCCCGCAGAACCGGCAGGGGGCCTTGCCCCAGGTCACGCCCGGGAGGTCGGGCGGGCCCGCCGGGCGCGGGGCCGGGCGGGCGTCCTGGGCGGCGAGGCCGCCCGCGCCGGCCGCGGCGGTCGCGGCGGCCATGGCGGAGAGGCGCAGGAAGCTCCGGCGGTCGAGGCTCATGCTTCGGCTCCTCGGGTCGCGCAGGCGTGACCCGGCGCGGCGTGTTCCAGTTCGGCGGGGGCCCGCCCGGCGTGGGGGGGCAGGGCCCGGGGCAGGCGACGCCCGCCCTGGCCGGCGGCCTCGGGCGCGTCGTCGTCGAGGTGGACGAGCACGAGCTCGACCCCCTCGACGCCGTCGAGCGCCCAGAGCGCGCCCCACAGGGCCTCGTCCTCGGCGCGCGAGGGCGTGTCGGCGACGACCGGCACGCGGCGGGTCCCGGGCGGGACGGCCCCGAGCTCGAGCCGCGGATCGGCGGCGAGCGCGAGCAGCGCGCGCTCGCCGCGCGCATCGTCCGCGATCGTGACCACCAAGGCGCTGACCCCCACGGCGACCGTCCTCTCCCTCACGCACGTCGAATGCACGGCGCGTGCCCACGCGATCCGGAGGCCACCCCCCAGTGACGGCCTGGGCGGCCCCGCCGGGGCCGCGCCGGCCGTCTCGCAGGCGCGACACACGGTCTCCTTCACGGGTGAACAGTATCGCGCACGTGGCGGTCGTTTCGCTACCATTGCCCGCCCGCGCCGCGGCCCGGCGCTTGCAGACCCCCAGCGAGAGGTCCCCGTGCGGCTCCCGTTCACGAACGACCCCTCGCGGCCGCGCCGGCGCCGCCTCGTCCTCGGCGCCCTCGCCGCGGCCGGCCTCGTCGCGGCCTTCGGCGCGGGCTCCTGGGCCGCGGCCCGGGCCCAGGCCCCGACCCCGGCGCCCGACGAGGCGCCCGCGCCGGCCGGCACCGCGGACCACGCTGGCGCCAGCGGCGCTGAAGCCGATCGGCCGAGGCCCGGCGAGGTCCGCCGACTCGCGCCCGCCTACGTCCCGCGCGTCGACACGGGGCTCGTCGACCGGGCCGGCGCGCCGGTGCTCGTCTCGTGCGGGACCTGCCACGCGACCCGGCCGCCCGACCCCGGGCGCTGCGCGACCGACGACGCGATGGCCATGCATCGCGGGCTCGTGTTCGCGCACGGCGAGCGGTCGTGCCTCGCCTGCCACGACCCCGGCGACTACGACCGGCTCCGGCTCGCCCACGGCGAGCCGGTCCCGTTCGCCGAGGCGCCGCGCCTGTGCGCGCAGTGCCACGGGCCGCAGCAGCGCGACTGGGAGCGCGGGCTCCACGGCGGCATGAACGGGTTCTGGGACGCGGCGCGCGGCGGGCGCGAGCGCCACGCCTGCACGAGCTGCCACGACCCGCACGCGCCGGCCTACCCGCTCGTCACGCCCGTGTTCCACCCGCCCGACCCGCTCGCGGGCCGCGGGCGGCCGATCCCCGCGCGCGGGGCCGAAGGGGGGGCCCATGGCCACTGAGCTGCCGCAGGCCCCGGCGGACCGCCCCGCCCCGCGCCGCCTGCCCGTCCTCCAGGGCGGCGTCACGCGCCGCACGACCGTCAAGGCGCTCGGCGCCACGCTCGGGCTCGCGGCGTTCGCGCGCGCGATCGCGCCGCTCACCGAGTGGGCGCGCGACATCCCGGTCGACCGCTTCCTCCAGCGCCACTACCGCGAGCTCACGCCCGAGGCCATGCAGACGCTCCTGCGCCAGCTCGAGCAGGAGACCCGCGAGCAGTACGGCGCCGAGGTCCACATCGAGGACGTGAAGCCCACCCCGGGCGTGGCGTTCGGCTACGCGCTCAACCTGAGCGTCTGCAACGGCTGCCGGCGCTGCGCCGAGGCCTGCCACATCGAGAACAACCACGACCGCGCCTCGCAGGAGTCGTACATCCGCGTCCTCGAGATGTCGAAGGGCTCGATGGACATGGAGCGCGGGCGCGTCGACTACGCGGGGCCCAACCCCGACCCCGACAAGTTCTACATGCCCGTCCAGTGCCAGCAGTGCGACGACGCGCCCTGCGTGAAGGTCTGCCCGGTCGAGGCGACCTGGAAGGAGTCGGACGGGATCGTCGTCGTCGACTACGACTGGTGCATCGGCTGCCGCTACTGCGAGGCCGCCTGCCCCTACCACGCGCGGCGCTTCAACTGGACGAAGCCGCAGGTCCCCGCGGCCGAGGTCAACCCCGACCAGGCCTACCTGAGCAACCGGATCCGCCCGCAGGGCGTGGTCGAGAAGTGCCACTTCTGCCTGCACCGGACCCGCAAGGGCCGGCTCCCGGCCTGCCTCGAGGCGTGCCCGACCGGCGCGCGCGTGTTCGGCAACCTGCTCGACCCCGACTCGGAGATCCGCCGCGTGCTCGCGGACAAGCGCGTCTACGTGCTCAAGGAGGAGCTCGGGACGCGGCCGCGCTTCTTCTACTTCTTCGACGTCTAGCCAGGAGGCCACGAGGCGCCCATGACCAGCGCGGCTGCCACCGTCTCCGAGCCCCGCCCCGGGCCCCACGAGGGCCACGCCGTGAGCTACCCGCGCTTCCTCCTGCGGGTGCTGTGGCTGGCGACCGACGGGAGCCCGCGCTTCTACGCGTGGATGACCGTCCTCACGGCGATCGCCCTCGTCGGGCTCCACGCCTGGGCCGTGCAGGTCCGCGACGGCATGGGCGTGACCGGGATGACCGACCACGTCTCGTGGGGGCTCTACATCGCGAACTTCACGTTCGGCGTCGGGCTGGCCGCGGGCGCCGTCATGATGGTGATCCCGGCGTACCTGTTCCACGACCGCGACATGCACGACGTCGTGATCGTGGGCGAGCTGCTCGCGATCGCCGCGATCACGGTGTGCATCCTGTTCGTCATGGCCGACCTCGGCCGCCCCGACCGGTTCTGGCACATGCTCCCGGGGATCGGGCGCTTCCACTGGCCCATGTCGCTGCTCACCTGGGACGTGCTCGTCCTGAACGGCTACCTGCTGCTCAACCTGCACATCTGCGGCTACCTGCTCTACATGCGCTTCCTGGGCCGGAAGCCCGACCCGCGCTGGTACGTGCCGTTCGTGTTCCTCTCGATCGGCTGGGCGATCTCGGTCCACACGGTCACGGCGTTCCTCTACTGCGGCCTGGGCGGGCGCCCGTTCTGGAACACGGCGCTCCTCGCGCCGCGCTTCCTCGCCTCGGCCTTCGTGTCGGGCCCGGCCTTCCTGATCGTGGCCCTGCGCCTGATCGAGTCGCAGGGCGGGTTCGCCGTGGGCCCGGGGCCGCGCCGGACGCTCCACGGGATCCTGCGCGTCGCGATCCTCGTGAACCTGCTCATGGTCGGCAGCGAGGCGTTCACCGCCTTCTACACGGGGGGCGGCCACGCGGCGACCGCGCAGTACCTGTTCTTCGGCCTCCACGGGCACACGGCCCTCGTGGCCTGGACCTGGACCGCGGTCGCGTTCGGCGTCGTGGCGGCCGTCGCGCTCCTCTGGCCGGGCACGGCCGCGCACCCCTGGCGGCTCGACGCGGCCTGCGCGCTCGCCTTCGTGGGGGTGTGGATCGAGAAGGGCATGGGCCTGATCGTGCCCGGCTTCGTGCCGTCGACGCTCCACGAGGTCGTCGAGTACGCGCCGACGCTCGTCGAGTGGCAGATCTCGGCCGGGGTGTGGGCCTTCGGGCTGCTCGTGTTCACGGCCGCGGTCAAGGTCGCCCTGCCCGTCCTGCGCGACGAGCCGGCCGGGGGGGAGCGCGCGGACGCGTCCGCGACCCCGGTCGCGAGCGGCACGGCGGGCTGACGCCCGCGTCGCGCGGCCCGCTACAGGCCCCAGGCCCTGAGCTTGCGCCAGAGCGTCGTGCGCCCGATCCCGAGCACGCGCGCGGCCTCCTCCTGGTTGCCCACGGCGCGCAGGACCTCGACCACGTGCTCGCGCTCGACGTCCGCGAGCGCGCGCAGGCCGCCCGCGCGCGGGCTCGCGCGCTCGCGCTCCTGCGCCGGCGGACCCGCGAGCTCCTCGGGGAGGTGCTCGACGTCGATCGGGCCCGCGTCGGGGCCCTCGGCCGGGGGCGCGAGCGCGGCCGCGAACCGCATGGCGTTGCCGAGCTCGCGCACGTTCCCGGGCCAGGCGTAGCGCAGGAGGGCCCCCTCGGCCCCGGGCGTGAAGGCGGCGGCGTCGCCGCCGGCCCGCCGGGCGCCGGCGCGGCGCGCGCCCCCCCCGGCCGCGGCGCGGCCCTCGAGCTCCCCGGCCGCGGCGCGGCCTTCGAGCTCGAGGAACGCCCGCGCGAGCGGGAGCACGTCCTCGGGGCGCTCGCGGAGCGCGGGCACGCGGAGCGTGAAGACCTTGAGCCGGTACCACAGGTCCTCGCGGAACCGGCCCGCGGCGACCGCGGCGGGCAGGTCGCGGTGGGTCGCGCACACGACGCGGAAGTCGAGCGACGTGGCCTTCACGCTGCCGACCCGGCGGACCTCGCCATCCTGGAGCGCGCGGAGGAGCTTGGCCTGGAGCCCGGGGGGCATCTCGCCGATCTCGTCGAGGAACAGCGTCCCCCCGTGCGCGGCCTCGAGCAGGCCCACCTTCGCCTCGGTCGCCCCCGTGAAGGCCCCCCGCGCGTGCCCGAACAGCTCGGACTCGAGCAGCTCGCCCGGGAGCGCCGCGACGTTCACGGGCACGAACGGGCCGCGCGCGCGGGGCCCGTTCGCGTGGAGGAGCCGCGCCAGCACCTCCTTGCCCGTCCCGCTCTCGCCCAGGATCACGACCGGGGCGTCCGAGGGGGCGAAGCGGGCGGCGCGGACGAGCAGGGCCCGCATGGCCGGGCTCTCGGCCACGATCCGCGAGCAGCGGCGCAGCCCCGCGACCTCGGGCGCCATGCGGCACACGCCGCACAGGCGGGCGTCGCGGTCGAGCGGGTTCCGGCAAGCGGCCGAGCGGTTCGCCACGGCGTTCCACCTCGTTTCACTACGGAACATTGGACGACACCCCGTCCGTGGGCGCAAGGCTCGCGGAGGGCGCTCAGCGGGCCAGAGGCTGCCGGTTTCGCAGGCCTTCCCGCTCCCGCTCCCGTTCCCGCGGTCGTGCAGCGACCTCGTCCTCCCGTCGCGGCCACAGGGCCGGCACTGGGCGGTCTTCGTCCTCCTCGCCGCCTGCTCACGGCGGCCCCCCCGCGCTGGCCCGCCGTTCGCAATGCCCCGCGCAGGAGGTGTCATGAAGGTCTCGCCCAAGTCCACGATCGCCGCGATCGTGAAGGCCCACCCGGCCAGCGCCCGGGTGTTCGAGTCCCATCGGATCGACTACTGCTGCGGCGGCGGGCAGGCGCTCGAGGCGGCCTGCGCGGCTCGCGGGCTCGACCTCGCCGCGGTCGTGCAGGACCTCGAGCGGGTCCTGGGGTCCCCCGCGGAGGAGGCCCCGCCGGACTCGCTCCCGACCCCCGCGCTGATCGACCGGATCGTGCGCGTGCACCACGGCTACCTCCGCGAGGTCCTCCCGGTCCTCGAGGCGCGGGCGGCCAAGGTCGCGCGCGTCCACGGCGGCAAGGACGCCCGCCTCGAGGAGCTCGACGCGACCGTGCGCGACCTGTCGTGGCTGCTCCTGCGCCACCTCGACGACGAGGAGCAGCGGCTGTTCCCCGGGATCCTCGCGCTGCCCGGGCAGGCCGCGGCCGACGACGCGCACGACGGGTGCTGCGGCGGCGGCTGCGACGCGGGCGAGGCCTCGGGCGCGCTCGAGCTCGAGCTCGCCGGCATGGAGCGGGAGCACGAGGCCGTGGCCGCGCTCCTCGAGCGGACGGCGCGCCTGACCGACGGCCACACGCCGCCGCCCTGGGCCTGCACGACCTACCGCGTGCTCCTCGCCGACCTCGCCGAGGTCGAGCGCGACATCCACCGCCACGTGTTCCTCGAGAACCAGGTCCTCGCGCCGCGTGTGCGGGCGCTCCTCGTCGGCGCCGGCGGTGGCCGGTGAGCGCGCTCGAGGGGCTGTACCGCGACCACGCGGTGATCCTGCGCCTGCTCGACGCGCTCGCAGCGCGCGCGGACGCGCTCGCGAGCGCGGACCTGCCCCCGGACGCGGACGTGCGCGCCGACCTGGCCGAGGTCGTCGGCCTCGTGCGGTCGTTCGCGGACGACGCGCACCACGGCAAGGAGGAGGCGCTCCTGTTCCCGGCCATGGAGGCGGCGGGGCTCCCGCGCGACTTCGGCCCCACCGCCTGCATGCGCCACGAGCACGAGCAGGGGCGGGACCTCGTCCGTAGCATGCACGCCGCGCTCGCGCAGCTCGAGGCGGGCGCCGACGCGCGCGCGGGGTTCGTCGCGGCGGCGCGCGGCTTCGAGCGGCTGCTCCGCGCGCACATCACGAAGGAGAACGAGGTGCTCTTCCCGATGGCCGGCCGCATGCTCGCCCCCGAGGCCCTCGCGTCGCTCGGCCGCGCCTTCGTCGAGAGCGACGCGCGGCACCTCGGCGCGGGCGGCGTCGACGCGGTCGAGGCGCGCGTGGCGCGCCTCGAGGCGCCGGCCGCCGCGGGGGCCCGCCCGTGATGCCCCCGCGCCCGCTGCGACCGCGTGCGGGCGATGCACCCCCCGCCCGCGCGACGCCCGGCCAGGCACCGGCCACCTCGCACCTCCTGCGCTGGGCCGTCATGTGCCCCCGCGCCGGGCTCCGCGCCGAGCTGTGCCTGCAGCTCGACGACGACGGCCGGTCGCGGGTCGAGGCGTGCTCGCTCCACGACCGGTGGATCCCGCCCTTCCGCTGCGGCTTCGACTGCCTGGCCGACCTGGGCCTCGGGGCCGACGCGTGAGGCCGAGGGCGCGTCGAGCGGGCGGCGCGCCCCGGATCGCGTGGATGGCGCTCGGCGCCGGCCTGGCGGCGGCCGCCGGGCTGTCCCGGGGCCAGACCCGCCTCGACGAGCCCCGCGGGCCGGAGGCCCCCGAGGTCGGCTGGGTCGTGGCGCCGCCCCCGGCCGGGTGGGGGGCGCTCGACCCGGGGCCGCCCGCCCCGGTCCCGGCGGTCGTCGGCCAGGCCCCGTTCCTGCGCCACTGCGCCGGCTGCCACGGCGTCACGGGGCGCGGCGACGGGCCGCTGGCCAGCTCCCTGCCGCGCCCGCCGCGCGACCTGGCCGGGGAGCCGCTCCGGACCCGCAGCGCGCCCGGCGCGCCCTCGCGCGAGGACGTGTTCCGCACGATCACGGTCGGCGCGCCCGCGCACGGTATGCCCGCGTTCGACCACCTGCCGGCCGGCGTCCGCTGGGCGCTCGCCGCCTTCGTCGTCGACCTCGCGCGCGACATGGCGGCCCCGGCGGCGCCGCTCCAGCTCCCGGCGCGCCCCGCGCAGGTCGACCTCGAGCACGGACGCGCGCTCTTCATGGCCCGCTGCGCCACCTGCCACGGGCTCGACGCGGCCGGCGACGGTCCGCTCGCGGCCGGGCTCACGGACGCCCGCGGGCGCCCGAACCCGCCCGCCGACCTGCGGCGCGGCGCCGAGGCGTTCCGCGGCGGCGCGCGCGCCGAGGACATCGCGCGGACCGTGCTCCTCGGGCGCCCGGGGTCGGCGATGGCGCCGCTCGCGCTCGACGCCCGCGAGCTGTGGGCCGTCGCGAGCTGGCTCGCCGCCCGCGCCGAGCGCGGGCACGCGGCGCGGCGCGAGGCCTGGGACGGGTTCTTCCGGGCCCGGCGCGAGCGGAGCCGCGACCCGAGCGCGACGCCGGGCCGGCACGTAGACCGCTGGGACCCGGAGGTCCGCGAGCTCGCGCAGGTCGCGCCGGACGGCGGGGTCGGCTGCCTCGCCTGCCACGAGGGGATCGAGCCGGTCGCCGAGGGCGCCATGGCGCACGCGATCGACGCGTTCGCGGGCGGGCAGCCCGACCGCGCGTGCGTGGTCTGCCACGAGGGGAACGCCGCGGCGAGCCGCGCCGACGAGGCCCACGCGGGCCTGATCGGCAACCCGGGCAGCCTGTGGGTCACGAGCGTCGGCGCGGGCTGCGGGAAGTGCCACGCCGAGCCGGGCGCGCTCGGGTCGCTCCTCGGCCAGCCGTTCCCGGAGCCCATGGGCGGCGCGCTCATGTCGGTGCGCTCGCGCGTGTCCGACCCGACCGGGGCCTCGGGGGCCAACCACGCCTACCGGATGCAGCGCGCGCTCATGGCCCAGGAGACGGGGAAGGTGTGGCTCGCGACGGCCTCGGCCGGCCTCGTCGAGCGCGACCGGCCGCGCTTCACGGCGCTCCCGGTCGACGACCCCGACGGCCCCGTCCCGTGCGCGGGCAACGACACCTACCGCGCGTTCATGGCCCGGGCGATCGAGGTCGGCGCCGTGCTGCGGCTCGAGCGGGGCGAGGGCCTGCCGACCTACGCGCAGGCGCTCGCGCTCCTGGGCGACGAGGGCGCCGCGGCCTACCTCGACGTCTACCGCAAGGACTGCGCGCGCTGCCACCTGTGGGGCGAGGGCAAGCCCGCGCGCGGCGAGCGGCGGAGCGCCGGGTGCTCCGCCTGCCACGTGCTGAACGACCTCGACCAGCGCTACGAGGGCGAGGACCCGACGATCCCGACCCACCTGCCGGGGCACCCGCTCCGCCACGCGATCACGACGAAGATCCCCGAGAGCCAGTGCAACCACTGCCACACGCGCGGGCAGGAGACGCTCCACTCGGACGCGCACCAGGTGGCCGGGATCGGCTGCGTCGACTGCCACACGTCGATCGACGTGCACGGCGACGGGAACATCTACCCGACGATCCGGCATCAGCTCGAGATCCGCTGCGAGGACTGCCACGGGAGCGAGCGCGCCGCGCCCTGGGACCTCCCGCTCGGGGTCGGCACGAAGGCCGAGGCCCCGGGCCCGCGCGGCACCCTGCGCGCGGGCGAGCGCGAGCACGTCGTGACCTCGCGCGGGAACGCGCGCACGAACTGGGTCCGGGTCGGCGACGACGTCGTCGTGACCTCGCGGCTCACGGGCAAGCGGCACGTCACGCCGCCCCTGTGGCGCCGCGGGCCGGGCCAGGCCCAGGGCGCCGGCGAGCGCGGCCAGGGCGCCGGCGGCCACACCTTCGGGGCCGGCGCGGGCGGCCAGGGCGCGGGCGCGGCGTCCCCGCACCTGGACCCGATCCCGGCCCACGAGGCGCTCGCCTGCGCGGCCTGCCACAACCGCTCGAGCCCGCGCTGCGGCGCCTGCCACATCGAGTACTTCCGCCAGGACGCCCAGACCGACTGGCTGCTCGGCGCGCAGGACTACGACCCGCGCTCGACGCGGCAGCGCGAGCGGCTCACCCCGGGCGTGATCGAGTTCCGCAGCCCGGGCGGGCCGGGCTGGGACGAGCCCGACTTCCGCAAGGGCGACGACGGCCGCACGGCGCCCCAGATCCCGGGCTGCCGCCCGTCGCTCACCGTCATCGGCGAGCGCGGCGAGCGCCGGGAGTTCACGCCCCGCATGAACCCGGGCAGCAAGGACTACCCGCCGCCCGTCGCCCCGCACCTCCCGCACGAGAAGGCGCTCCCGGCCCGCTCGTGCAGCGCCTGCCACGTCGACGGCAAGGGCGGCCCGGCCGTGTTCCCCCGCCCGCGGGATGGGTGAGGGCCCTGGCAGCACCACCCCCTGGCTCGTGGCCAGGCCAGGCCCGCCGGCGGACCGCGGCGGAACATCCGTGCTCCGCCTCCCCCTGCGCGAGCCTGGCCGGAGGCGGCCCCGGACGCGCTGCGAGCCCGGGCCCCGCGCTCCCTCGAACATGGGCTCCAGGGCACGACGGTGAACGTCCGGTCGACGTCCCGGTCGCTCGCTCTCGAGCCCACGTTCGAGGGACCCCGACGCACATGACCGCGCACGCGTGGTTGCAGGCCATCCATGGACGCGCGCGCCCGGCGGCGCGCGCGCCGGACGCTGCTCCGACGGCTTCGGGCGCGCGCGTCCCTCTGCGGCGGCACGGCGCGACGTGCGGCTCCCCGGTGGCCTGCGCGCTCGAGCTCGTCTCCCCGGTGAACCACCGGGCGCGCGCCCGGGACGAACGAGCGCCCAGGTCGCGGACTCAGTGCTGGAACAGGAACTCGGGCGCGTTGAGGAGCGCCCACAGGAGGTCCTCGAGCTGGTCCTCGGGCTTCCCCGGGCCGGCGAGGAGCGCGCGGACGCGCGCGAGCTCGGCCTCCGTCGGGGGGCGCGAGACGGTACGCAGATGGAGCGCGCGCGCGACGGCGAGCGGGTCGCGGAGCTCGCGGAGCAGGCGCGGGACGACCTTCCCCTGGCGGAGCTTGCCGTGGATCGTGTCGCCGTTGAGCAGGTGGAGCGCCTGCGCGAGGTCGGGCGAGGTGCGGACCTCGCAGGCGCACGGGCTCTCGCGCGGCGCGCGGCCGAAGGTGTCCAGGAACGGGCTCGAGGCCGCGCCGTCGGCGAGCTGGACGGCGCGGCCGCCGGGCGGCAGGCCACGCAGCGCGCTCGGCGCGTCCGTCGCGCGGGCGACGGCATCGAGGAGCACCTCGGCGCGCAGGCGGCGCACGCGCGCCCGCGCGTGGTCGCGCGCGGACCCGACGAGGCCGGTCACGGCGGCGGCCGAGGACGCCCCGTCCGCGGCCGCGACGGCGCTCGCCCGCTGGTAGACGCGCGAGGTCGTGATCAGCCGCACGAGGTCGCGCACGTCCCAGCCGCTCGCGACGAGGCGCGCCGCGAGCGCGTCGAGGAGCGCCGGGTTGCTGGGCGGGTTCGAGACGCGCGCGTCGTCCGGCTCGTGCACGAGGCCCTCGCCGAGCAGGTGCGCCCAGACCATGTTCGCGACGTTGCGCGCGAACCACGGGTTGTCGGTCGCGGTGAGCCAGCGCGCGAGCACGGCCCGCCGGTCCTCGCCCTGGACCTTGGCCGGAGCGTCGGCGCCGAGGAACCGGGGCGGGACGTTCGCGCCCGAGACGGGGTGCTTGAGCTCCCCCGCGCGCCGGTCGAACACGACGCGCGTGCGCGGGTCGGCGCCGCCCTTCCGCCCGACCTGCGCGAAGAAGGCGGCGAACCCGTAGTAGTCGTCCTGCGTCCAGCGGTCGAAGGGGTGGTTGTGGCACTGCGCGCACTGGAGGCGCACGCCGAGCAGCGCCTGCGCGACGTTCTCGGCGACCTTCAGCCCGTCGGGCTCGCCGTCGTAGAAGTTGACCGCGGGGCGCTCGAACGGGTCGCCCGTGGCCGTGAGCAGCTCACGCACCCAGGCGTCGAGCGGGACGCCGCGCGCGAGCTTGTCCTCGAGCCAGCCCGCGTAGGCGAGCGCGGCCTTCTCGCTCACGCGGTTCGTCGAGCTGCGCACGAGCAGCCGCTCGGACCAGAGCATGGTCCACAGCTCGACGAAGGCGGGGCGCGCGAGGAGCGCGTCGATCCGGCGCGCGCGCTTGTCGGGCGCCGGGTCGGCCAGGAACGCCTCGACCTCCTCGGGGCGCGGGAGTTCGCCCGTCACGTCGAGCGTCACGCGCCGGAGGAAGGTCGCGTCGTCGGCCAGCGGCGCCGGGCGCGCGCGCAGCCGGCGCAGCTTCTCGTGCACGAGCCGGTCGAGCGGGTGGTCGTCCGGCTCGTCGGCGGGGAAGGCGAACCCCGGCTCGTCGGGCACGACGAGCACCTGCGCCGCGACGACGCGCTCGCCGAAGCGCGCCGTGAGCCAGGCCTCGCCCCGGCGGCCCGGGGCCACGCCCGCGTCGCCCGTGAGCTGGGCGACCGAGGCGTCGGAGGTCGCGAGCGCCGCGAGGGACGTCACGTCGCGGACGGCGCCGTCGGACCAGCGCGCGAGCACGCCCAGGCGCTGCCCGGGCGCGCCGGGCCGCGCGAGGAGGACGCTCGCGGGCGGCCACAGCTCGAGGCCCACGAGCCGCGGGGCGTCGACCGGGTCGGCCGGCGCGCCCGCCGCGATCCAGGCCCGCAGCGTCTCGTGCTGCGGGCTCCCGGGCGCGAGCCGTCGCCCGCCGCCGTGGCGCACGGCGCCCGTCGCCTTGCGGAGGAGCAGGCTCTCGTCGGGCGCCGCGACGTCGAGCCGCCGCCCGGGGAGCTCGCGCGCGATCCGGCGCCAGTCACCCGCCGGGTCGTAGCCGAACAGCGAGAGGTGGAACCCGTCCTTGCCGCGCGACGCGCCGTGGCAGCTCCCCGTGTTGCAGGACGCGCGCGTGAGGATCGGCAGCACGTCCTGCGCGAACCGGAGCGGGCGCGCGCGGCCGGCGCCCCGCACGACGACCGGGACCTCGCGCTCGTGCCCGCCCGCGCGCACGCGGAGCGTCGTCGCGCCGTCGGCGCGGGGGACGACCTCGCGCAGGCCCTCGGCGCCCGCGGCCGCGACGGCGGCGGGGGCGAGCGCGGCGACCGCGGCGTCGGCGAGCGCGAGCGCGGCCGTCGCGCTCAGGTCCCGCGTCGTCCCGTCGGCGAGGGTCGCCTGCACCAGCACGGGGGCGCGCGCCGCCGCGTCGTCGAGGCGGACCTCCGCCGGGAACACCGTGAGCGCGATCACCCCGGGCTCGACGCCCGGGCTCGTCCCGCCGGCCGTCGCCGGGGCGCCTGCCGGGTCGCCGGCCGCCGGCCGCGGCGTGCTGGCCTCGCCGGCGC
>JANJTH010000899.1 GCA_024711205.1 Planctomycetota bacterium
CCGATGTGCGGGGCTCGCCGGGGCGGAGGCGGGGGCGCACCGGCGGGCCGCCGACGTGGTCGTGCGCGCGCACGACCGGCCGGGCTGGGCCGTCGTCGCGCTCGAGGCCTACGAGCAGGTCGTCGCGCGCGGGCGCGCGGACGAGCCGCTCGCGGCGCGCGCGATCGACGAGGCGCGCCGCGAGCTCCCGGCCCTGCGCGCGCTCGCCGTGGCCGACGCCGTGGGCGCGCCCGAGGCCCGCCAGGCCGCCCTCGAGGCCGTGCTCGTCGAGCACCCGGGCGCCCGCGCCACGTTCCTGTGCGCGCTCGACCGCTGGGGCGCGCAGGTCAAGCGCCAGGTCCAGGCCGCCGCCCGCCCCGCCGACGACGCGGCCCCCGGCCCCGGCGCCCCCGGCGCGCCGCCGCTCCGCTGGGACGTGCGGATCCGCTACGACGAGGTCTCGCACCTGAGCCAGGAGCTCGTGCAGTGGCTGACCGACCCGCGGGTCAAGCAGGCGATCCACGTCCAGGAGGGCCTCCTGCTCGAGGACCTGGGCCAGCTCGCGCAGGCCCGCGCTCGCTACCGCGAGGCGCTCGCGCTCGGGCGCGACTCGCCGGCGGCCGAGCTCGCCCGGCGGCGCCTGGCGGCGCTCGGCGCGGGGTAGCGCGTCCCCTGCCCGCTCAGCCGAGCGGGACCAGGCCGCTCGCGAGGGCCGCGCCGCCCGCGAGGAAGAAGAACGCCGTCGCGCCGAGCGCGAGCAGGACGACGTTGCGGTTGGGGTTCCCCTCGAGCCGCCCGGAGAGCACGGCCAGGGCCACGAGGTCGCCCAGGCCCGCCAGGACGAGCACGCCGCCGAGGAGGACGTGGGGGGCGAGCTGCGTGGCCTCTGGCTCCATGCCCGGAGTGTAACGGCTCGGGGCGGAGGGGAAGCGGAGGAGGAGGGGGAGACGGACGGCCAGGACCGTCCTTCGCCGCCTGCTTGGCCGCAGGAGCAGGACAAGGTCCTTGCACGACCGCGGGAACGGGTCCGGGAACGGGAACGGGAAGAAGGACCGGGACGACGGAACGGGAAGAAGGAACGGGAAGAAGAATCGGGGTCCGCGGACCTTTCGAGGCGGTGGCGGAGTCCGGCGCGGTCACCCCCTGAACGGCTACGGGCCGGGGTGTCGCGGGCGCTACTGGCCGGCCGCGACGCGGCCGCGCGGGGTCGGCGCCATGAGGATCGACGGCACGAGGCCGCGGTCGCGCACGAGGGCCCAGTCGTCGTGGTCGCGCAGGTTCTTGTCGCAGATCCCGTCCGCCGTGGGCGCGACGGCGACCCGGTCGTTCCAGCGCGACGGCCCCGCGTAGTGCGTGTAGAAGCGCGTCGCCTGCCAGAGGTGCCCCCGGTGGAGCGCCGCGCCCGGGCCGTGCGTCGAGTAGGACCACTCGTTGAAGACCTGGTCCTCCTTCCAGCCGCTCCGGCCGAGCCAGGCCTGGTCGCCGATCGTGTAGCTCCGGTACATGTGCGTGTTCGGGCGCGGCGTCTCGTCGAGGATCCCGGCGTGGAACACGTTGATCTCGCCCTCGGGCGGGAGCCACGGGTCCGTTCGCACGACGACCGCCGGGCGACGGCTCGTCGCGTCGGAGGCCCTCCGCCCGCCGATCGGCTCGTGGGCGCGCACGGCGCCCGTCTCCGGGTCGACGCGCCACAGGCGGAGCCGGCGCGTGCCCGCGTCCGTCGTCACGACGAGCAGGTCGTCCGTGACCGGGTGGTGCGCGAGGCCGACGGGGACCGTGCTCGTGACGCCCGCGAGTGGGCGCCCGTCGAGCGTGACCGTCCCGTCGGGGCGGCGCAGCGCGAGGTGGGCGCGGCCCCGGCGGGCGGCGAGCGAGGGCGCGCAGCCGGCCGAGTCCGGCACCTCGCGCGTGACCACGAGCCCGTCGTCGAGCGCCCCGCGGGCCTCGAACACGCGGCCGGCGCGCACGAAGCAGGCGACGAGCACGGGCCGCGGCGGGAGGGGCGCGCGCGTCGCGCCGGGCGCGTCGCCGGGGGAGCCAGCGCCGTCCGGGCCTGGCTCGCCGCCGGACGGCACCGCCGCGGGGGCGTCGTCGGCGCCGGCGGGGAGCGCGCAGGCCGTGAGCTCGGTGAGCCCGTCCCACGCCTCGCCGGTCGCCGGCGCGTCGCCCCCCGGCGGGGCCTGCCCGTCGCCGGCGGGCCCCGGCTGCGCCGCCGCGAGCAGCGCGCGCGGCGGGCCGAAGTCCTTCGGGTCGTTCTTGCCGGCGGGGAGCACGCGCGCGGCGAGCGTGCCCTCGCCCTGTCGGACCCACAGGAGCGCGAGCGCGCCGTCGACGTCGACGAGCACGGGCGCCTCCTCGGTCTTCGTGGGGAAGCCGGCGGGCGGCCGCGCCACCTCGTCGAGCAGCTCGCGGCGGCCGTAGCCCTCGCCCGACGCGGCGTTGATGTTCGCGCGCACGGGGGCCTCGTCGCGGACCCCGTCGCGGTCCCAGTCGATCCACGAGCGCGGCGCGCCGTCGGGGCCGGGCGGCAGGGCCTCGACCCGGAAGTGGAACGGGGGACCCGCCAGGTAGACGAGCGCGTCCGCGGGGACGGCCACGACCTCGGGGAGCGCCGCCTCGTCGAGCGCGAGGTGGGCGAGCGCGCCCGTCGAGTAGTCGATCTCCGAGAGCCTGCCCCGCCGCTGGTAGTTGTAGGCGTAGTTCATGAGGCTCGGGTAGTGGGGGATCCCGTTCGCCGAGCGGCCGCCCCCGTGCTGGAGCCCGAGCTGGTGGCCGAGCTCGTGGGGGAGCGTCGCCTCGAGCACGCCGCCGCAGGCGCCGTGGTCGGAGAGCAGGTTGGCCTGTCCCCCGCCGCCGTGCGTCGAGACGGCCATCCAGTGGAACAGCCCGGCGCGGCGCGGCGTGAAGAAGCACTCGCGCAGCCCGTGGCGGTCGGGGCCGCCCCTGGGCCAGGCGGGCGTGCGCACGGGGCCGAGCACGACCCGCAGGTCGACGCCGCGCGTGCCGTCGGGGTTGTCGACCCCGGCGCGCGCGAAGAGCGCCGCCGTCTTGCGGCCTGCGCGCGCGACCTTCGCCATGTCGCTCGCCTGGTCCGGGCACAGCTCGAGCAGCACGTCGCGGCGCGTGGGCGTGCAGCCGAGGAGGTCGAGCCGGAGCCCGCCCGCGGGGCCGCGGGCGCGGCCCGTCTCCCAGCCGTCGTGCAGGCCGTCGTCGTCCGTGTCGCGGCGGGACGGGTCGGTCCCCCACAGGCGGACCTCCTCGCGGTCGGGCACACCGTCGCCGTCGCGGTCGAGCGTGCCGCCCAGGCGGCTCACGAGCAGGTCGCCCGCGGGGCCGGCGAGGAGGAGCGCGGGCCGGGCCGCGCCGCGCGGGTCGCCCGGCCGGCCGCTCGCGGGCGCCGGGAGGGCGTCCCAGGGCGCGAGCCCGAGCGGGCGGCCGACGACGGTCACGACGGGGCCGAGCCGGCGGAACGACGCCGACCCGGCGTGCCAGACGAGCGTCGCGAGGCGCGTCGCGCGCGGCCGGCCCGGCGCGGCGGCCGAGGCCGAAGGCGCCGACGGTCCCCCGGGCGACGCGCCCCCGTCGGGCTCCTCGTCGGCCGACGCGCCGCCCGTGGACCCGGGCTCGAGCGCGACGAGCAGGTCGCACCGGCCGTCGCCCGTGAGGTCGGCGAGCGCGAGCACGCGCGCGCGCGACGCGGGCGTGAGGCCGGGCGCGCCCGCGACCTGGGCGCCTGGCCGTACGCCCGCGTCGAGCGCGAGGGCGCAGCCGACCGCGACGGGCGGGCCCCACGGGCCCGCGCTGGACGCGGCCGAGGCG
>JANJTH010000902.1 GCA_024711205.1 Planctomycetota bacterium
GCCGAGCCGCGGCTCCTCCGCGCGCGCGCCGAGGACCTCGACCACGGGCTCGACGCGGCCGAGGCGCTGCTCGCCGGCGTGCTCGACGGCGGCGAGCAGCCGCTCGACCCGAGCCTCGCGGGGGCGGCCTGGAGGCTCCGCGCGCTCGTGCTCGGCGCGCGGGGCCTGCACGGCGACCCCGCGCATCACGCGGACGCGCTCGCGCGGGCCGCGGCCGCCTGGGACGCCGCCGAGCGGCTCGCGCCCGGCGACCCGGCGATCCCGCTCGCGCGGGGGCGGCTCCACGTCGGGCCGCCCGAGGGGCGGCACCTGCGCGACGTGGCCCGCGCGCACGAGCTCGACCCCGACGGTTGGCTCGGCGCGCTCGGGCGCGCGCTCGTCGTCGTCCACGACGCCACGAACCGGGGCGGGCTCGAGGGGGCCCAGGCCGCCGACCGGCTCCGCGAGGCGCTCGCCGCCTGCGAGGCCGCGATCGAGCGCGCCCCGCCCGGCGAGGGCAAGGGCCTCGAGCTGCGCGCCTTCCTGCTCCGGAAGGCGAGCGCCCGCGGGCTGGGGGGACCCGACGCCGCCGCGCGGGCCGAGGAGGACGGCCGGCGCGCGGTCGAGGCGCACCTCCGCTTCGCGGGGCCGACCGGGTGGCGCCTCCACCGGGCCTGGAGCCTCCGCCGGCAGGTCGAGGACGAGGGGCGGCGGGACCTGGCCCCGGCGGCCCAGGCGGCGCTCGCGCGGGTGCTCGCCGAGCATCCCGACCACCCGATCGCCAGCGGCGAGCTCGCGATCCTGCAGTTCGCCACGCTCGCGCGGGGCGACGGCCAGGGTCGGCAGCAGCGGGCGTGGCTCGCGGAGTTCTTCGACCACGCGCTCGCCCTGAACCCCTGCTGGTGGGAGCCGCACTTCTACCGCGGGCACCTGCTGCGGCAGGGCCCGCTCGCCGACCCCGTCCTCGCGCTCGCCTGCTTCGACCGCGCGCTCGAGCTGAAGCCCGACCACGCCTGGTCCTTCCTGGGCCGCGCCATGGTGGCGCTCGCCCTCGGACGGCGCGAGGCGGCGATCGCCGACGCGACCCGCGCGGCCGAGCTGGCGCCCGTGCTCGCGCCCCAGGCCGAGCAGCTCGCGGCCCGGGCCCGCGCGCGGTAGCCCGGAGCGAAGCCCGCCGCCCTCGCGGCCCGTCGCGCGCACGCGCCGCGCCCGGCCGGTCGGGCCCCGCACCCTGGCCGGGTCGACGCGGTCTGGTAGGCTCTGCGCCCATGTCGCTGCGCCGGACCATGCCAGCCCTGCCCCTGCTCGCGCTCGTCGCGCTCGGCGCGCGGCAGCTCGCGGCGCAGGACGGCGCCGAGCCGGCCGACGGCAAGGGCGAGCAGCCCCCCGCGATCAGCGAGGAGGAGTTCAAGGCCCTCCACGAGCTGCGCGAGGGCGCCCCGCCCGCCCTGCGCGGGCGCACGGTCGAGGTCGCGGGCGACCGCGCCTACCTGAGCCTGCCCGCGGGCGCGAAGCCCCCGCTCGCCGGCGTCGTCGTGATCCACGAGTGGTGGGGCCTCAACGACCACGTCCGCCACTGGACCGACCGGCTCGCGGCCGAGGGCTACGCGGCCCTGGCCGTCGACCTCTACGGCGGGCGGGTGGCGACCACGCCCGATGCCGCGCTCGCGCTCATGAAGGGGCTCGACCGCGCGCGCGCGCTCGCGCGCCTGCGCGCGGCCGTGGCCTTCCTGCGCGAGGACGCGCGCGTGCGCGCCCCGAAGGTCGCCTCGATCGGCTGGTGCCTGGGCGGCACCTGGTCGCTCGAGCTCGCGATGGCCGACCCCGGGCTCGCCGCCTGCGTGCTCTTCTACGGCCGGGTCGAGGCCGACCCCGAGCGGCTCAAGGCCGTGCGCGCGCCCGTGTGCGCGATCTTCGGCACGCGCGACCGCTCGATCCCCGAGGCGACGGTCGCCAAGTTCGAGCGCGACCTCGCGCTCGTGCAGGTCCCCCACGAGGTCCACCGGTTCGACGCGGACCACGCGTTCGCGAACCCGTCGGGCCCGCGCTACCAGTCGGAGGCGGCGGCCCAGGCCTGGGCGAAGGCCCGCAGGTTCCTGGCGCTGCATCTCCGGCCCTAGACGCCCGCCCCGCCGGCGCCCCTGCGCCGAGGCGGTCGGGACGCCGCCCCGGGTCGTTGCCCGGGCCGGACCCCGCTGCTAGGATCCGCCCCCTTTCCCGGGCCCCTGCTCGGGAAGGACTTGCGGCCGCTCGCCCCGGAGGGGGCCCCGGCCGCCCCGACGAGGCGAGGCCATGTCCAGTTGTCTCCCGACGCTCGCCCTGGTGTTCGCCCAGGGCGAGGCGCCCGCGCAGAGCCCGCTCGGCGGCATCGCCATGCCGCTGATCCTCGGCTTCGCCTTCGTCTACTTCCTCATCATCAGGCCGCAGCGTCGCGAGCAGCAGGAGCGCCAGGCGCTCTACGCCGCGCTCAAGAAGGACGACCGGGTGGTCACCACCGGCGGCATGTTCGGCACGATCGTCAACATCAAGGAAGACGAGGTCACCCTCCGTATCGACGACCAGGCCAAGGTCAAGGTCCGGTTCCAGAAGAGCGCGATCGCCCGGGTCCTGGGCGGCGACGGGGACAAGGGCGCTGACGCGGCGAAGTCGACGGACGAGCCCTCGAAGAGCTGACACCCATGTACGAGAACTACGGCTGGAAGTACGTCGTCACGGCGATCATCGCGGCCCTGTGGGGCCTGGCGCTGGGCCTCAACCGGATCGACCTCGGGCTCGACCTCGCGGGCGGGTCCGAGATCATCTACACGCTCGACTTCGGGGGCAGCCCGCCCTCGCAGCAGGAGGCCGACGACGCGGTCCGGGTCCTCCGGGAGCGCATCGACAAGCTCGGGATCAAGGAGCTCTCGATCCGCCGCCAGGGGACGCGCGACGTCGTCGTGCAGATCCCCGACGCGAGCGAGACCGAGGTCGAGCGGCTGCGCGCCCAGATCGAGAAGGCGGGCAAGCTCGAGTTCATGCTCCTCGTGACCGGGCTCGGCCAGGCCGAGGTCGAGGCGAACATCCGCCGCGTCCTCGAGCTCAAGGCGCGCGGGCAGTTCAAGCCGAACGAGCGCTACGACGTCGCCTACTGGACGACCGACGCGCGCGGCGGCGAGGACGTCGGGGCCCCGGCGCTCCTCGAGCGGAGCACGCCGGCCGGCAAGCCGATGTACGTCGACGGCGACAAGCTCGAGAACGCGAGCCGGACCCTCGACGACAAGGGCCGGCCCTGCGTCGGGTTCGAGTGGAACGCCGAGGGCCGCAAGCTCTTCTACGAGCTGACCTCGCAGAACGTCGGCCGGCGGCTCGCGGTCGTCCTCGACGGCCAGATCCGCTCGGCGCCCGAGATCCGGGCCGCGATCGGCAAGCGCGGCGTGATCGACGGCGGCGACAAGGGCTGGAACGACGCCGAGCTGACCTCGCTCGTGATCACGCTCAAGGCGGGCGCGCTCCCGGCCAAGCCCGTGTTCGCCTACCACAAGCACGTCGGCCCGCAGCTCGGGCGCGCCGCGCTCGTCGTGGGCGGGACGGCGGTCGTGGGCTCGCTGCTCGTCGTCATGCTGTTCATGTTCTGGTACTACGGGCCGAAGGCCGGCCTCGTCGCGAACCTGGCGCTCGGGCTCAACCTGTTCCTCCTGCTCGGCACGCTCGCCATGTTCGACGCGACGCTGACGCTCCCGGGCATCGCCGGCGTGCTGCTCACGGCGGGCATGGCGATCGACGCGAACATCCTGATCTACGAGCGGATCCGCGAGGAGGTCGACCGCGGCGGGTCGCTCAAGGTCGCCGTGCAGGCCGGCTACGACCGGGCCTTCTGGACGATCTTCGACGCGAACATCACGACGACGCTGACCGCGCTCGTGCTCACGAGCGTGGGCACCGGCCCGATCCGCGGGTTCGGCATCACGATGGCGATCGGCATCGCCGTGTCCATGTTCACCTCGCTGTTCGTGACGAAGGCGATCTACGGGGCGGCCGTCGGGAGGGGCTTCCTCACGGAGATCGCCTTCAAGCAGCTCTTCCAGCGCCCGAACCTCGACTTCTGGGGCGCCTGGCCCAAGGCGCTCGTGTGCTCGATCTCGCTCATCTGCGTCGGCTGGCTCGTGTTCCTCGCCCGGGGCGACGCGAAGTACGGGATCGACTTCACGGGCGGCACCCAGCTCCAGATGCTCCTCAAGGAGCCCATGGAGAAGCTCGAGGTCGAGCGCGAGGTGAAGGCCCACTTCGCCAAGCTCGGGATCGACCCGAACGCCGAGATCCAGCGCGTCGGCGACCTCGAGGCGGGCGGCGTCGAGCGGAGCCGGGAGTGGAACATCCGCACGCGGATCGTGGGCAGCAAGTCGCTCGCCGCGAAGACCTCGCGCGGGCCGCTCGACGCGCTCCTGACGCCGGCCTACGGGCAGGACACCGCGGCGGTCGAGTCGCCCACGCCGGCCGCCGGCGCGCCCCCCGCCCGGGGGGCCCCCGCCCCGGCGGGCGCCGCCCCCGAGGGCGCCCCCCGCGGGGGCGGGGGCACCCCCGTCGGGGCCGTGTTGGTTGACGTGGGGAAGAAGCGGGTGGCCGCCCCGGTCCGGGAGCC
>JANJTH010000083.1 GCA_024711205.1 Planctomycetota bacterium
CGAGCCGTTCGCCCTCGCGTGCGACCCGCCCGCCGCGGGCGCCCGGCTCGAGGTCGTCGTCCGCGACGAGGCGGGCGCCGTCGCGCGCGCCGCGGTGACCGTCCACCCGGCCCCGCCCTGGGTCGTCGCGCGCGCGCCCGAGGACCGGCCCGCGTGGCCCCCGCCCCACGGGCTGCGCTTCGACGCCGCCGCGGGCGAGGTCGTCCACGAGCGCTCGGGCGCGCCCATGGTGTGGATCCCGCCGGGCCCCGATCCCGAGGGCCAGCCCGTGCGGGGGTTCTGGCTCGGGCGCTACGAGGTCCGCTGGCGCGACCTCGTGCGCTGGGACGGGGCCCGGGATCACCTCGAGCGCTACGTGCAGCTCTCCATGGACGACGGCGACCCCACGACCGACGCCGACCGCCCCGTGCACTCGCTCACCGCGGCGCAGGTCGAGGCCTACTGCGCCGCCGTCGGCGCCCGCCTGCCGCGCGCGGCCGAGTGGCGGCGCGCGGCCCTCGGGGCCGACGGACGGCGGTTCCCCTGGGGGGACGACCCGCCGGCGCGGGCCGAGCAGGGGCGGACCGACCCCCGGGCCAACTGCGGCCCGCGCCCCGAGCGCACGCGCAGGCCCGGGGCGAGCGGGCGCTCACGACCCGGCACCTGGCCGGCGGGCTCGGGGGACCCCGCCGGGGCGAGCCCGTTCGGCTGCCTCGACATGGTCGGGAACGTGCGCGAGGAGCTCGCCCGCGTCGGCCTCGGCGACGGCCCGCCGGGCACGCCGCGCCCCACGATCGGCGGCTCGTGGCGGGAGGGCCCGCCGCAGCCGGGCCTCCCGCTCGACTGGTCGAGCGAGACGAACGACCACGGGATCGGGCTCCGGCTCGCCTTCCCCTGAGCCGCGCGCGGCCGGCGCGGCGCCGGCGCGGCGCTCAGTTCGCGGACGGGTCGGGGGCGGCCGCCTCGAACGCGCGCAGCCGCACGTAGCGCATTAGGTTCAGGCCCTCGGCCAGGCCGAGCAGCCCGAGCCCGCGCCGCTCGAACAGGAAGAACGCCCCGAGCCGCCCGTCGAGCGCGACGCCCCCGTGCACGAACGCGAGCCCGGGGAGGCGCAGCGGCGTCAGGAGGACCGGGCGGCCCACGACCCCGCGCGCGCCGTAGGCGCCGAGCAGGGCCGTGACGACGAGCTGCCGCAGCGTCGGGCGGTCGAACGGCACCGCGTCCGCGGTGAGGCCCGGGTCCGCGTCGCACAGGTCGAAGAACGCCTCCATGGGCGCGTCGAGCCCGGTGCTCGTGTCGAGCAGCCGCTCGAGCTCTGCCAGGCGCCGGCCGCGGGCCCGGCGCGCGTCGCTTCGCATGATCGCCTCCTCGCGCGCGGGCGCTTCGCCCCGCGCGCGCCGGGGAGGCTCGCACGGACCGCGGGGCGCGGCGATCGCTTTTTGTTCGGTGTCGGCCATCCGGCCGACCCGACGCGCCCGCGCGCCCGCTTGCGCGGGCCGGGCGGGGGTCGGAGCATTCCGCGGCCTGGCCTCCGGCCGGGCGGAGCGCCCCATGAGCTACCTGCTGCGCGGCCGCGAGGTCGCCGACTTCCGCAGCGACACCGTGACGCGGCCGACCGACGCCATGCGGCGGGCCATGGCCGAGGCCGAGGTCGGCGACGACGTGCTCGAGGGCGACCCGACCGTCGAGCGGCTCGAGGCCGAGGCGGCGGCCGCGTTCGGCAAGGAGGCCGGGCTGTTCACGCCGACGGGCACCATGGGCAACCTGATCGCGCTCAAGACCTGGTGCCGGCCCGGCGACGAGGTGCTCGTCGAGGCGCTCAGCCACACCTACAACAACGAGGCGGGCGGCGCGGCCGACCTCGCGCACGTCATGACGCGCACGCTGCCCAGCGCGCGGGGGCTCCTCGACCCGGACCTCGTCGCGCGCGTGATCCGGCCCGAGAGCCTGCACAGCCCGCGCACGGCGCTCCTCTGCCTCGAGAACACGCACAACTTCCACGGCGGCGCGGTCGTCCCGCTCGAGCGCTCGCGCGCGCTCGCGGCCGTCGCGCGCGCGCGCGGCGTGGCCGTGCACCTCGACGGCGCGCGGCTCTGGAACGCGGTCGCAGCCACCGGCGTGCCGGCGCGCGCGTGGGGCGAGACGGCCGACACGATCCAGTTCTGCCTGTCGAAGGGCCTGGGCGCGCCCGTGGGCTCGGTCGTCGTCGGGCCGAAGGACTGGATCGGGCGCGCGCGGCGCGTCCGCAAGGCGCTCGGCGGTGGCATGCGCCAGGCCGGCGTGCTCGCGGCGGCGGGGCTGCTCGCGCTGCGCGAGGGGCCGGGGCGCCTCCACGAGGACCACGCGCGCGCGCGGCGCCTGGCCGAGGGCCTGGCCGCGCTCCCGGGCGTCGCGTGCGACCCGGCCGCCTGCGAGACGAACATCGTGTTCGCGCGCGCGGCCGCCCCGGGCCCCGACGGCGGCGTCGCCGCGCACGAGGCGTTCGCGCGCGCGCTCGAGGACCGGGGCGTGCTCGCGTTCGCGATCGGCGACCTCGGCGTGCGGTTCCTCACGCACCGCGAGGTCGACGACGCCGACGTGGACCGCGCGCTCGCGGCCGCGGCCGAGGCCGCGGCGGGGTTGTTCGGGGCGGCCGGGGTCACGGCCGGGAGCCGCGCGTGAGCGGGCCGCTCGACGCCGCGGCGCTCCACCTCGACGCCGACCTGGGGCCGGCGGGCCGGACCTCCCAGGGAGGCCCGGTCGTCGTCGTCCACGGAGGCGCCGGCCCCATGCGCGCGCTCGGCGCCCGCGAGACGGCCTACCGCGAGGGCCTCGCGGCGGCGGCCGCGGCGGGTTGCCGCGTGCTCGAGGAGGGCGGCGACGCGCTCGCGGCCGTCGTCGCCGCCACGAAGGCCATGGAGGCCCACGGCGCGTTCAACGCGGGGCGCGGGGCCTGCCTCGACGAGGAGGGGCGCGCGACGCTCGACGCGGCGCTCATGCGCGGGCGCGACCGGGCCGCGGGCGCGGTCGGCTGCGCCACGGCCACGGTCCACCCGATCGACGTGTGCCGCGCGCTCCTCGAGGAGGGCCGGCACGTGCTCCTCGTGGCCGAGGGCGCCGACCGGCGCGCGCGCCGGCTCGGGCTCCCGCCGCTCGACCCGCCCGACCCCGAGCGCCTCGCCCGCTGGGCCGCGCTCCGCGCCGGCGCGGGCCGGACCCCCCAGGACCTGGCCTCCGTCGGGCGCCCGAGCGACGCCGCGGCCGGCCCCGCGCGCGAGGCCGCGGGGCTCGCGGGCGGCGGAGGGCACGACCCGGGGCACGACACGGTCGGGGCGGTCGCGCTCGACGCGCAGGGCCGGCTCGCCGCCGCCTGCTCGACGGGCGGGCTGTGGCTCAAGGCGGCGGGGCGCGTGGGCGACTCGCCCGTGCCGGGCGCCGGCCTGTTCGCGTGCGACGACCTGGGTGGGGCCGCGAGCGCGACCGGGATCGGCGAGCGGATCCTCCGCGGGCTCACCTGCAAGCTCGCCGTGGACGCCTGCCTCCGCGGCGCGCCCGAGGCCGCCCGCGCGGCCCTCGAGGACCTCCACCGCCGGTTCGGCCCCGAGTCGGGCGGCCTGATCGTCGTCGACCGCCTCGGCCGCGTCGGCGCGGCCTTCGACACCCCGGGCATGGGCCGGGCGATCGCGCGCCCGGGGTTGGCCCCGCGCGTCGCGGTCTGGCCCGAGGAGTCGGCGTAGGGGGGCGCGCGCGAGGAAAGGGGGTACCGGGTCTGGCGGGGACCGCTCGAGGGGTGCGTACACTTCCTCGCGAGCATCCTGGCCGCGAGAGGAGGGCAGGGGCGCTGCACGACCGCGGGAACGGGAACGGGAACGGGAACGGGAACGGGAAGAGCAGCAAGCGCCAGGACAGTCGTCCCCTCGAACCGGCACGAGGCCGCTTGCGCGGCCGAAGTCGGTCGCGCGCAGGGTGCGCGCGCCAGCGCGCCCGGGCAAAAAGCCGCGCGCGCGACCGTTGCCGGTCGCGCGCGCGGTGGGATCGAAGACGGGTCAGGAAGGACGGGAAGGGAGAGACCGGAGACGCTCCGGGCTCACTGGAACCGGGTGCCCTGGGCGATCCACTGGAGGATCGTGTTGTAGTTGGCCGAGCCCTGCGGGAAGACCACGAGCGGGTGGCTCGCCTGGCCGGTCGGACGGCGGAGGAGCGCCGACTGCTCGGGCGTCCCCGAGTTGACCTGGCCCATGGCCGCCGCGTAGTCGGCCGTGTCGTTGGCCGGGCTCGTGAGGCGGAACTGCCGGCCCGAGGTCGTGCCGTGGCAGCCGACGCAGCTCGCCATGATCGGCTTCACGTTGGCGAGGTAGGTGACCGGCGCCGGCTGGGGCGGCTGCTGGGTCTGCGCCTGGAGCCGGGCGCCCTGCGTGACCCAGTCGAGCAGGATCTGGTGCTTCGCGCTGCCCTGCGCGATCGGCGCGCCGCCCAGGTGGTTCATTTCGCCGAGCGCCTTGCGGATCAGGACCGACATGGCCGGCGTGGTCGCGTTCGTGCGCTGCGAGGTCGCCGTGAAGTCGGCCTGGTCGTTCGCCATGTTCGCCGAGAGGCCGTAGGCCGTGACGGCGACGGGCAGGCCGGGCGACATGTGGCACGACGCGCAGTCGGCCTGGAGGATCGCCTTCACGTCGGTCAGGTAGTAGCGGTCGGTCGAGACGGGCGTCGGGGTGCTGGTCGCGCCGCTGTTGCCGCGGCGGTTGAGGAGCAGCGCGCCGCCGTTCGCGCCGCGGGCGCCGACGAACAGGTTCGCGTCGTCGCGGGAGAGCAGCGCGTAGAACCCGCCGTTCGCCGGGATCGCCGTCGGCTCGTCGACGAAGTCGCCCGTCGCCTCGCGGTAGACGAGCCGGCCGCTGCGGAGCGCCGCGTAGACCGTGCTGTCGTGAGCCGCGAGCCCGATCGGCGCGTCGTCGGTGTAGGTCGCGATCAGCTCGAAGGCCTGGCCGTCGGTCGCGAGGATCGAGCCGCCCTTGGCCTCGCCCGTCGCCACGTCGAAGCTGCCGATCGCGACGAACAGGACCTCGGAGCCGGTGCTCGCGATCGAGGCGCTGCCGGTCCCGGCCACCGAGCCGCTCGCGACCTTCGCGATCGAGACGAGGCCCGTGATCTCCTGGCGCAGGTTCATGCCGCCGCCCGCGCCCGGGACGCCGAGCTCCTCGAGCTGGCCCGCCGCGTCGAGCTTGAACAGGCGCGCCGCGCCGCCCTGCGCGTCGTTGCGCGAGGCGCCCACGACGACCCGGCCCTCGTGGCCGCCGATCGCCGTCGGGATCGAGCTGTCGAGCCCGGCGATCGCCGCGAACTGCCCCGTCAGCCGGTCCCGCTGGAGCAGCGTGCCGGCCGCGCCGACGCCGCCGTGCGCGGCGAACACGTCGCTGCCGATCGCGCCCACGACCATCTCGCCGTCGCGGCTGTCGACGACGAGCCGCCAGGCGCCGCCCTCGAACGTGTGGAGGTCGCCCGCGCCGGCCCGGGCCGCGTTCTTCGTCGCCGCGAACGTCTGCGTCCCGACCGTCGCCATGGAGTAGGCGTCGTAGAACAGCGAGCCGCTGAGCGTGGCCTGCCCGTCGGCGACCTCCTCGACGCGGGCCAGCGGGAAGTGGGCCGCGAAGGTGGCGGTGCCCGTGGGCGACACGCCGAGCGCCGAGACGTGGCCGCCGCGCACGTTCGAGAGCTGGGCCTGGTGCCAGGTGTAGCCGGCCGCGTCGCGGCGGGCGATCGGCAGGCCGCTCGTCACGCTGCCGGTCGTGATCGGCGGCGCGACCGTCGAGAAGCCCTTGCTCCCGCCGCCGCCGCTGCTGCAGCCGACCCCCGACAACCCTGCGGCCATCACCGTCGCGATCGCCGCCGACACCACGCGCCCGTTCATGTCGCCCTCTCCCGTGTCCCGATCCCTTGGGACGAAGGACTCCATTGCAAGCGGGTTGCCAACGCGGATTTCAGGGCCTAAGTCGAGAAACAACCGCGATCCGATCGACTCATCCGGGGGGATGACACGCTTCGTGAGCCCATCGCGCCGAGCACGGCGTGCACGTCGTGCGCACGCGTCGCCACCTGGCGACGGAGCCGATCCACAGTCCAGCTTCCATTGGGGTTACGGCGACGGACCGGGGCGCGTGGTAGCGTGCCGGCCGTGCCGATCCTCAAGACCGAGGCGCTCGTCCTGCGCGCGATCGAGTTCTCGGAGACCTCGCTCGTGGTGTGGCTGTTCACGCGGGACCACGGGCGAGTCCACGTGATCGCGAAGGGGGCGCGCCGGGCGCGCAGCCCGTTCGAGGGGGCGCTCGAGCCGCTCGTGCGCGCGGAGGTGCTCTTCTACCGGAAGGCCCGGGCGGAGGCGCTCGAGACGGCCAAGGAGGTCGACCCGATCGACCTCCACCTGGGGCTCCGGACGGCGCTCCCGCGCATGGTGCGCGGCGCCTACCTGGCCGAGCTGCTCGCCGCGTTCTCGGAGCCCGAGGTCCCGGCGCCCGAGACCTACGACGCGGCCGCGGCGGCCCTCGCCCTGCTCGCGCGGGGGCCGCTGTCCGGGCTCGACCTGGCGCTCGCCCGCTGCGAGCTCGCCGTGCTCGGGGGCGCGGGCCTCGCGCCGGTCCTCGACCGCTGCGCGCGCTGCCGCGGGCCCGTGTTCGGCGAGGGCGTCGACCGGGCCTGGTTCTCGCCCGGGGCGGGGGGCGCCCTGTGCCTCGCGCACGGGGACGGCGAGCGCGGGACCGCGGCGGTCACGCGCGACGGGCTGCGCCCGCTCCTCGCGCTCGCGCTCGGCCGCGAGGTCGACCTGACGGCCGCGCCGGCCTTCCGCGCCGTGCGCGGCCTCCTCGACGCCTACGTCGCGTTCCACCTCGGGCGCCCGCTCGGCCTGGCGCGGCGGCTCGAGCCCGTGGGCCCGCCCGCGCGCGCCCGGGGGCCGGGCCCGCGCGGGGGCGCGCGTCAGCGCACGAAGCGGTAGCCCACGCCCCGGATGCTGAGGATGTGCCGCGGGCGCTTCGGGTCGGGCTCGAAGTGCTTGCGGAGCCGCATGACGAAGTTGTCGATCGTGCGCGTCTCGAGGCTCCCCGGCTCGTTCCAGACCCGCTCGAGGAACGTGCTGCGCGGGATCACCTTGCCCTCCTCGCGCGCGAACAGCCGCATGATCTCGGCCTCCTTCGCGCTGAGCTGGACCTCGGCCCCGTCGTGCGCGATCGCCTTGTAGGTCGTGAAGTCGACCCGGCAGGGGCGCGCCCCGAACTCGAGCACGTCGGGCGCGTCGCCGTCGCGGCCGGGGTCCGCGGCCGGCCGCTCGCGCCGGTCCCACACCTGCCGGCGCAGGTGCCCGCGGACGCGCGCGAGCAGCTCGTCGAGGTCGAACGGCTTGGTCAGGTAGTCGTCGGCGCCCGCGTCGATCCCGCGCACGCGGTCGTCGACGAGGTCGCGCGCCGTGAGCATGATGATCGGCACGTAGCGGCCCGCCTTGCGGATCGCCCGCGCGACCGCGTAGCCGTCGAGGTCGCCCGGGAGCATGACGTCGAGGATCACGACGTCGACCGTGTGCTGCTCGATCGTCGAGAGCGCCTCGCGCCCCGTGCGGACGAGTCGGACCTCGTAGCCCGAGTTCTCGAGGTTGTAGCGCAGCCCGAGCGCGAGGTGCTCCTCGTCCTCGACGAGCAGGACCGTGCTCACGCGGCCGCCCCGGCCCGGTCGCCCGCGGCCGCGAGCGCCTCGCCCGAGGCGAGCGACGGGAGCTCGAGGCGGATCGTCGTCCCCCGGTCGAGCCCGGGCGACGTGGCCCACACCATGCCGCCGTGCGCCTCGACCGCCGAGCGCACGACCCACAGGCCGAGCCCGGTCCCGGCCGTCTGGGCGCCGGCGCCGCGCTCGCCGCGGCCGAGCCGGTCGAAGATCCGGGCCAGGTCCTGCTCGCGCACGCCCGTCCCGTCGTCGCGGAACTCGACGGCGACGCGGTCGGGCGTCGAGCCCTCGAGCACGAGGACCTGCACGCGCACGCCGTCGCGGCGCCCGTACTTCACGGCGTTGTCGAGCAGGTTGTCGACGACCTGCCGGAGGAGCGACCGGTCGAACCGGACCTCCGCGGGCGGGCCGGCCTCGAACTCGAGCCGGACGCGCCCGTCGCGGTCGAGCCCGGGCCGGCGCGCGTCCACGTAGTCGGCGAGCCAGGCGTTCAGGTCGAGCGGCTCGGGCGCGACCTGGAGGCCGAGCGGCCCGTCGGCCTGCGCGGCGCGGAGCACGTTCGAGATCTGCCCGCGCAGCCGCTCGACGTCCTCGAGGATCAGGGCCAGGAAGCGCGCCTGCTCCGCGGGCGGGAGCCCGGGGCGCTGGAGCGTCTGCGCGAACAGCTTGATCGAGGCGAGCGGCGAGTTCAGCTCGTGGGTGAACGTCGCGATGAACCGGCTCATGCGCTGGCTCTCGCGGATCTCGCCGATCAGGCGCGCGCCGAGGACCGAGAGGAGCGCGATCGCGGCCACGAACAGGGCCGAGCCGAGCCCGATGAACGTCCAGTGGAAGGCGACGCCGCGCTGCTCGTCGCGCGTCGCGAGCTCGCGGATCCGCTGGAAGTCGACCGCGAGGACGACGTTCCAGAGCACGAGCAGCGCCACGACGACGACGAGCGCGACGACGAACAGGGCCACCGTGCCCTTGACCGAGCGGATCTGGCGCAGGTTCACGGCCCGGATCGTACCCGGCGCGCGCGGGCGGGCCCGCGCGACGAGGGCGCCCGGTCCCGGGGCGACAGGGCGGGGCGGGCCGGCGGGTCGGGGGCCCCGGAGGGACCCCGTGTCCTGGGCGCCGCCGCTGCTCGTCCGCCTCACGCTGCCCGCGCTCGCGGGGGGCGGCGGCCGGGCCCTGGGTCCGCTGCGCCGCGCGCTCGGGCCGGGCCTGCCGCGCGAGCGCTGGGCGCTCGTCGCGGGCCGGCTCGCCTGCTCGCGCCCCGAGCGCGCGTTCGCGCGCGCGCTGCTCCTCCGCCACCCGCACCTCTGGCTCTACCGCACGCTCCAGGGCGCCGGCTGCGGCGACTTCCTCGTCGTCGACATGGCGTCGCCCGACCCGGCGCGCCGGCGCCTGGTCCTGGTCGAGCTGAAGCAGGGCCGGCCCGCGCGCTGGGGCGGCGCCGGCCTCCAGGCGCAGCACGTCGACCGCGCGGTCGCCGCGCTCGCGGCCGCGGGCCGCGTCGCCCTCGACGCCCCTTGCCGCGTCGTCTCGGGCGAGCCCGCGGGCGTGCTCCGGCTCGTCGCGCGCCGCCCCCGCCGCCGGCGGCACCCTCGCCCGCGCGACGTGCGGCGCGAGCAGGACCACGACGAGCAGCGCCTCGACGGCCCGCGGTCGCCGCTCGAGGTCGAGCGGTCTCTCCTCGCGCTCTGGCCACGAACCCGGGACGGGTGACGCGAGGCGAGGACGACGTGAGCACCTCACAGCCCGCTGCCGGGTCCCACTCCGCCCATGTCCGACCTCGTGGGGACGTTGACCTGATCCTCCTCCGGCGCGACCCAGGGAGGAGGCGCGCAGCCCGGGGCGTAGACGGTGACCTTGCACGTCCCGGGGGCGAGCCCGTCGAGCCGGATCCGGCCGTCGTCGCCCAGCGTCCCGTCGTGGACCGCGCCGTCGGCGGCCACGACGCGGAAGGGCAGCCCCGCCGCGGGGAAGCTCGGGAACTCGACCACCCGGAGCTCGAGCCACGTCGGCGGCTGCCGCAGCAGGTCGAGGTGGAGCACGCGGGTCTCGCCGACGCGCACCTCGAACGGGCGCCGGGCGCCGCCGCAGGCCGGGCAGGTCGCCAGCCCGTCCGCCACGATCCCTTCGCAGCCGGCGCACACCCAGTACACGGTCGGGCTCCCTCCCGTCGCCGGCGAGGCGTTGCGCTCCACGATGTCGTCCCTGGCGAGGAGGCCCACATGACCCCGCCCCCCGACACTCAGCCGATCGGTGGCCAGGCAGTCCCGGGGGGTACCACCCGCCGAATGGGCGCCGGGCCCGGCCCGGGTGGCGGGCAGGCGAGCACCGGGGGCGACGAGACCGCAGGGTCGAGCGGCGCCACGCGCGAGGGCGTGACCACGACCTCGGGGGCGGCCGGCGCGACGGTCCTCAGCGGGCCCACGGCGGAGGCGAGCCTGATCGGCGCCATGGTCGACGGCGGGCCGGCTGCGACCGACGGCGACGTGGAAGGCGGCGGCGCGCCGCAGGAGGGAGCCGTCGCGACCTGCGCCACGGGCGATCTGGCTCGCTTCCGGGTCATGTTCGACGTGGCGAGCTGGGGGCGATACTGGGACGCGGTCCGCGCGGGGGTCCTGCGCCGGGACGAGCTCCTGGGCGTCCAGTTCCTCCTGTGGCGGACGGGGGCCCGCGACGCCGACTCGCCCTACCTCCCGCGGCGGTCCGACTGCCTGGTCTCGGTCGCCTTCGGCTTCCAGTCCGTCGACCGCAGCGGCCTGCAGCAGGAGCCGGTCCCCGACGCCAGCCCGCCGGAGGGCTTCGAGGAGCGCCTGGCCCACTACCCCCCGGGCGTCGTCGCCTGGGGGAGCCCCAACCGTGACGCCTTCGGCTTCCCGACGGTCGACCTGCGCTTCTGGGTGAAGACGCGATCGTCTCCGGAGTGGAGCGAGGCGGCCAGGTTCACGCCGGTGGAGGCCGTCGTGACCCTGCACCTGCGCCAGGGCTCCTCGGGGGTCGGGTCCCTCCTGCGGACCCCGGCCGACCTGGAGTTCGGCTTCACATACGTGGGGTTCGACCACGCGGAGTCGTGGCCGCTCCAGCCGTTCTCCGACGAACAGCTCCTCCGCCACGCCACGCCGATCCACTCGGGGAGGCTGCGCCTCCTCCCGGGGCCGGGCGACATCGAGGCGCGCCTCGTCTAGCGCCTGCCGCCGGCACCTGGGGGCGCCGCTCCGTCGGCTCGGACGACCTCCACGCTGCAGGCCCTGAAGGTTGGCCCTTCCACGCGCGCCGCGCCGACGCCGCCGAACCCCGCCGGAAAGGGGGCCGTGCCAGCGTCGCACCCCAAGAGGGCCAACGCCTCCGCGCCCTCGGCCGCGCAAGCCAGGAAGGCCAGCCGCGGGCGGATCGTGACCCGATGGCGCGCCCCGGTGCGCAGGTCGAGGGTGTCGCCCAGGTCGGCCGCCCACTGACGCTCACCGTCCGCCGAGTCCGATCCAGGTGCCGACACCAGGAGACGAGCCCCGGCGAGAGGCAACCGCCCTCGCGTCGTGGGCGTCCTGGGGCGCGCGACATGAAGACCTCCGCGGGGGATCTCGAAGCTACTTCACCGGCGCCGCCCGGATCAAGCGCCTGTCCCCTCGCCGGCGAGCTGCGCCGTCATCCGGGCGTGCTCGCCTGCGGGGGCGCGCCGCTCTGGGGTGACTCCCCTTCGAGAGGGTCTTCCGCTACGAACTCGAGCTTCGGGTTGAAGGCGAGCAGCAACTCGGGTCCGTTCGTGCCGCCACACGGCCCATGCACCGTCAACAGCCAGACTCTCCCGGAGCAGGCCGACTCGAGCCTCGTCAGCGACAAGGCGCTTGGCCGGTCGACGCGAGCCACGTTGTCGAGCATGCGTCCGAACTCGTCCCAGGAGACCAGGTTCACTCGCGGGCTCACGACGTGCTCGAAGCCCTTCGAAGACGGGACGAACCGGACCTTCGAGTGGAAGACGAACCGGTCCGTGGTGAGCAGCGGGTTCGCCGCGGCAGCTCCCAGGACCATGAAATCCTCGAGGACGCTCACCGACGACCTCCATGGAGAGAAGGGTCCCTGCACATGGGCGCAGTGAACGGATCGTAGGCCGCGAGCGTGGCCAGGAGGGCACGGGCCTTCGGATCTCGACTCGGGTCGCCGAGCCCGCGGCTGGACGGCAACTCGAGTGAGCCCAGGCGCCGACCGAGCAGGCTCTTCGACGTCACGAAAGGGCCCCCTCGTGGGCCGGGCTCTGGCCACGAACCTGGGACGGGTGCAGCCCCTCGTCGCAGGGCCGCGAGGAGGAGGGCCTCGACAAGCTACGGTCGCCGCTCGAAGGCCCTCGTGGACGCAGGTCTCGAGTGGAGGACGTCTACTCGGGGTCCTGCCGTCCGCCGCGGAGGCGCGCGAGCTCTGCCAGGGCCTCACGCAGCGCACGGTCCTTCTCGTCCAGCGCGCGGTCCTTCTCGTTCAGGGCCTCGGCTTCGGTTGGGACGAACTCGGTCCCCGCCGCGTCGCGGGCGAGCCGGAGCCGCGGAGCCGGCTCGTGCGTGACGGCCCACCAGAGCGCGTCGCTCGGGCTCGACAGGCCGTCCGAGCGCGCGGGGCCCGCGCCGGCGTGGACGCGGACGAGCGCGCCCTCGGAGGTCCGGCGAAAGACCTGGAGCGGGACTCGCTCCGCCAGGCGGCGCTCCGAGCTGGCCCAAGGGTCGAAGATTACGAGTTCCTCGACGCCGAGCTGCGCGTACTTGGGCGGGTTGTCCTCGTAGTCCTTGCGCCAGGAGTCCTCCGAGACGACCTCGAGGGCGACTCGCGGCGGCGCGTGCCCCGGTCGCCACGTCTCCCACATGGCGGGCAAAGGCGAGGGGGCCTCCCCTCCGAGGACGTACACGTCGGGCGAGACGCGCACGAGCGGCTCGCCCTCGACCCAGGCGAAGAACTGATCCCGCCCGACGAACGCGCGCCAGCCGCGCTCGCGCGCGAGCACGAGCAGGGTCGAGTAGACGGCCTGGGCGATCAGGAACTGCTCCGTGCCCTCGCCCATGTCGTCCTCGTCGGTGAGGTACCAGCTCGACCAGTCCACCTCAGCGTCGAGGCCGGCCTGGGCCGGGTCGAGCACGACCCAGCCGACCGGGCGACGGCGTCGCCGGCTCTCGCGCGCGTTCGGCTCGTCGCGGCCAACCAGCGGTGAGGGGGAGGTGGAGGGAGGTGTCACGACTTCACCGTAACCACGGCGCGCGGGGCCGCCAAGCCGCGCGAGCGCCCTCCGGCGTCTGTGGCCTCCGAGGATCCCCAGGCCCGGCGAGCCATGCTTCGTCTCCTCTCCGCCGGCCGTCAGGCTGCGAACTGGGCCTCGTTCGGGGGGGCCGTGACCAGGTCCTGGGGCCCGTGACTCTCGGGCGCCACGTCTCGTCGCCGAGGCCGACGGGAAATGATTGCTCGCCCGGACGGGACCGACCGGGCGGTCACGGCACGGCGCGTGGCCAAGTCCTGCGGCCGCGGGGGGCGGGGGGCGGCGGTTCCCCTTGGCTGAGAGGCCGCCCGTCGCGCGAGTTCGTGGCTGGAGATCGTCGCCGTCTCTAACATGTGGCGACGAGGACCAAGGTGCTGGATCGGGACCATCAGAGGTATCTCGCCGAGCAACTTCACCACGCCGCGCGACGGTACTGCATCGACTGGTACGAGCACTGGTGCGAGGTCTACCAGAAGCCTCCCCACAAAGGGGGCGCTCCTTACAGTTACTCCGACCGGGAGTACACGATCTTTCCTCGCTACAACTTGCTCAATGCGATTCGCGTTGAAGTTGAACGCCTCGACCCGGCGGCGATCGACTCGCTCGCCATCATGCGTCAGCGGCTTGCGAGTGTCGGCGATACGGCGGACGATCCCTTCACGCGGAAGGATACGAACGCGATCGAGGCAGCTGCGCAGGCGGAGGAACGGGCGAAGTTCGTGAGCTTCGTGTCGAGCTTGAATGAAGCGGATCTCATGTCCGTCGAGGCGTTGCCCTATCGGCGAACGCTCCGCGACGACGAGATCCCGCGACTTCTCGACCGATTGAGGGCCTCATGGGGGGCGGCGTTTCCCTGGTACCCTCTCACGGGTCACAAGCCCCCGTCATGCGAGGTGTTTCAGGCACGACCGTTCGGCGATGAAATCGACGTCCGGACCCTTCGCAAACTCATCAAGGGCCTGGCCGTCGGGCACGTATGGGAGGTTCGCGAAGGCCCCCCGAGCTTCGAGGTCGACCTGGAGGCTTGCGACCCCTTCTACAACGGGGCGGAAGCGTTCTGGTTCACAAACACCTTGGACTGGGTCATCTACGCGTCTCACGAGTCGTCCATCACGGTGGCGGGAGGCGCACTGCTCGCGGCACTCAAGAAGGCTTGGCCCGGTTGGCACCGTCGTATCTGGACGACTCCCTTCTATCGATGACCCGTGGCCGCGCAGGGGACCCGAAGTGGCGCTCATGACGATCCCGAGACGGGGCGCATGGGGTGGCGGGACGCACCAAGGAGGGGTGGAGAATCGGCGGACGCCGCCCGTCAGGTCGACGGCGGGCGGGCGTCGAGCCAGTCGAGGAGCCCCTCGATCGCCGGGCACAGGGCCTGGCCCCACGCGGTGAGCCGGTAGTCGACGCGCGGCGGGATCGCGGCGTGGACCGTGCGAACGACGACGCCGTCCCGCTCGAGCTGGCGGAGCTGCTGCGTCAGGACCTTCTGCGAGATCCCGCGCACCGCGCGGCGGAGCTCGGCGGTCCGCTTGACCTGCCCGCCGAAGAGCTGGAAGACGATCAGGAGCTTCCAGCGCCCGCGAAAGACGGCGATCGCCTCGTCGACCCTGCGCGGCGCGCTCGCGGCGGTCCAGGTCGTGGCCACGGGCACCTCCGGGTGCCCAGGGTACTTCCAGGTGCCGTCTTGTCGGCTGTCCGGCAGCGACTACGGTGCGCGCAGCAGGTCGGACGAGGAGGCGGCCATGACCACGGACACGCGGCGCGTCGACGCGACGGAGCTCGCCGGCCAGCGGGCCCTGGTGACGGGGGCCTCGCGCGGGATCGGCCTGGCGATCGTCCGTCGGCTCGCGGCCGGCGGCGCACGCGTCCTCGCGGCTGCGCGCCGCGCACCCGAGGGCGACGCGGGCGGCGCAGAGTGGGTCGCGGCCGACCTGACCACGCGCGCGGGGACGGACGCCGTGCTCGGGGCCGTCGCCGAGCGGCTCGGCGGCGTGGACCTCGTCGTCCACAACCTGGGCGGCTCGTCGGCCCCGGCCGGCGGCGCGCTCGCGCTCACGGACGCGGTGTGGCAGGCCGAGCTCGACCTGAACCTCCTCCCCGCCGTCCGCCTCGACCGCGGGCTGCTCCCCGGCCTCCAGGCGCAGGGGCGCGGCGCGATCGTCCACGTGACGTCGATCCAGCGCCGCATGCCGCTGCCCGAGTCGACGCTGGCGTACGCCGCGGCCAAGGCCGCGCTCGCGGTCTACAGCAAGGGACTGGCGAGCGAGGTCGGCCCGAAGGGGATCCGGGTGAACACCGTCGCCCCGGGCTACACCGAGACCGAGGCGGCCACGCACCTCGTCGACCGGCTCGCGGCCGAGGCGGGCACCGACGCGGCCACCGCGCGGCAGGGGCTCATGGCCGCGCTCGGCGGGATCCCGCTCGGCCGCCCGAACTGGCCCGAGGAGGTCGCCGAGCTGGTCTGCTTCCTCGTCTCCGCCCGCGCCGCCTCGATCCATGGGGCCGAGTTCGTGATCGACGGGGGCACGACGCCCACCGTGTGACTCGACCCGCCGCCGTCCGGGCACCCAGGCCCGCGCCCGCGCCGCCGCGTTCCGGAAGGGCTCTCGGTCGCCCGCCGCGCTCGTCCGGCCGGCTGAGGCAAGGCAGACCCTGCGCCGGGTCTGCCCCCCCTTGGGCCCGAGGGACGGGCCTCGCGGTCGCCGCACCGCGCGCCCTGGACGACACGCCCGGCCCCGCGCGGATCGCCCGGCGTGGCCCCGCAGGCGCGTGGCGTAGGATCCGCGGGTCGGAGGCCCTCGTGCCGCGCGCGCTCGTCCAGCCTGCCCTCGTCCTGCTCGCCCTCGGGCTGACCGCCTGGGCGGCCCGCGCCCAGGACGGTCCGCTCGGCCCGTTCGAGGAGGAGGCCCGCCGCTACGAGGCGAGCGTGCGCCGCCCCGCCCTCTACGTGCGCGCGCTGACCGCCGAGCGCTTCGCGCGGACGCGCGACGCGCGCGCCCTGCGCGCGCTCCTCGGGCGCTACCTGCGGCCGGAGGCGCCGGAGGACCACGTGCGCTACCTGCTCGCCGGGATCGTGGGCGAGGCGTTCGACGCCGAGGAGCACGTGGACCCCGTCCTCGAGGCCGCCAAGCGCGCGGCCGGCTCGCCCGACGCGTGGCTGTGGGCGCAGGCGCTGCGCCTCGCCGTGCGGCACCGCGGCCCGGGCCCGGCGGCGGCCGTCGCGGCCGACGCGCGGCGCGACCCGTTCGTGCGGGCGGCGGCGCTCGAGGCGCTCGCGACCGAACCCGCGGACCCCGCGCGCGCCGACGCGACGCTGGCCGCGATCGCGACGGTCCTTGGGGGCGGCGCCGGCGCCAAGCTCAAGGGCGCCGAGCGCGCGGCCCTGCTCGAGGCCTGCGCGTGGGCGCTCGTGGGCGCCCGCGCCCGCCTGGGCGGCGAGCCCTTCAGCGCGGCCGCGACGCTCGTGATCGACGGGCTCGAGCACAAGCGGACGGCGCCCCGCACGCGGCTGGTCGTCGCGCGGGCGCTGGCCCGGGCCCTCGCCGCGGACGCGCTCCACCTCGAGGCCGAGCCCTGGCGCCGCCTGCTCGCGGCGCGCGCCGCCGCGGCCCAGGCCGGCGA
>JANJTH010000125.1 GCA_024711205.1 Planctomycetota bacterium
GGGGCCGCGGGCAGCGCCTCGGCCCCGAGCGCCACGCAGGCGACGAGGAGCGCGGCGGCAGCGACGAGCCCGACCCCGCCGGCGGCGTGCCCGTGCTCGCTCGGCCCGGCCGGGCCGTGCGCCGTCGGCGCCGTCACGGCGCGTCGAGGCGCCACAGGCGCCCGAGGTAGACCCAGCGCTTCCCGCTGTAGGCGAACACCTGCAGGCGGACGGCCTCGTCGCTCCCCTTCGGCCGGAGCGCGACGACGTACCACCGGTAGCGCTCCGGCAGGTGCTTCGCGACCCAGCGCAGGCCCGAGGCGAACTCGCGCGCGGCGACCGACTCGGGCTGCATGGTCGCCAGGTCCTCGGTCCAGGCCTCGAAGACCTCGACCTCCGTGAGGTCGGGCCGGAGGCCGAGCCGGGCCGCCACCTCGGCCGGCGCGCCGGCGAACGTGACCTCGGCCTCGGCGAGCGCCGCCTTGCCGAGCGCGCCGTCGGGGCCTCCGCGCAGGAGGTCCCGCGCGGCCTCCGCGTCCGGGCGCCAGGCCGCGAGGGCCGTCCCCAGCCGCTCGGCCCCCGCCGGCCCCGCCCGCAGCGCGTCGAGCGCGCCACGGACCGCCTGCGCGAGCGCGTCCGCCTGCCCCTGGTCGCGCCGGACGACGACGCGCCCCTGGTCGTCGGCGTCGCGCCCCTGGGCCCGCGCGGGCGCCGCTGCGAGGACGAGCGCCGCCGCCGCCCCGACCAGGCCGGGCAGGGCCCCACCCGTCCGGGCCATCAGTAGAGCTTGCCCACGTCGGCGACGCCGACCCGGACGCCCGCGATCTTCTTCGCCTCGGCGACCGAGCGGCGCAGGAACTCGCGGACCTGCTCCTCCTGCGCCCCGTCGTAGAGGACCGTGATCACGTGCCCCTTGGCCCGCGTCGTGTCGAGGCCGCTCTTGACCTCGTTCGCGCCCAGGAAGTCGACGATCTCGCGCCCGGTCTGGTAGCGGTCCTCGGGCTTCTTCTGGGTCGCCTTGATGACGAGCCGGTCGAGGTCGTCGGGCACGCGCGGGTTCACGCTCTTCGGCGAGGGCACCGGCTTGTTCACGTGCATGCGGAGGATCTCGTAGGGGTCGGGCGAGTCGAACGGCAGCCGCCCCGTGAGCATCTCGTAGGCGAGGATCCCGACCGCGTAGATGTCCGCGCGCCCGTCCATCTTCCGGCCCAGCGCCTGCTCGGGCGACATGTACTCGGCCGTCCCGACGATGTCCTCGTCCTCCTTCGAGGCCTCGGCCCGCGTCTTGGCGATCCCGAAGTCCATGAGCTTGACGCGCCCGCCGTGCTCGATGATCACGTTCGCCGGCTTGATGTCGCGGTGGACGATCCCGTGCATGTGCGCGTAGTCGAGCGCCGAGGCGAGCTGGCGGAGGATCGCGCGCGTCTCGTCGAACGGCAGCACGCCGCGCGTGTCGATCGCGCGCGAGAGCACGGTGCCCGTGACCTTCTCCATGATGATGAAGAACGTCGCGTAGGCCTCCTCCGTGTCGATCACGGAGACGATGTTCTCGTGCTTGAGCGCCGCGATGATCCGGGCCTCGTTCTTGAAGCGGGTGCAGAAGTCCTCGTCGTAGACGAGCTCGTGCGAGAGCATCTTGATCGCGACGGTCGTGTTCAGCGTGGGGTGCAGGCCCTCGAACACGAGCGCCATGCCGCCCCGCCCGAGCTCGCCGATCAGCTTGTACTTGCCGACCTGCTTGATCCCCTCGCCCTGGAGCAGGCGCTGGCCGAGGATCTCCGTGAGGAAGCCGGCCAGGCGCGGGTGCTGGGTCAGGAAGGGCTGGAGGGGGCCCTTGCGGATCACGAGCGCCTCGACGTCGGTCTCGGCGAACACGTCGGCCACGCGCGGCTCGCCCGTGAGCAGGGCCATCTCGCCGAAGAACTCGCCCGCGCCGAGGCGCGCGACGAACTTCTCGCGCCCCTGCGGGTCGAGGATCGGGACGCGGACCTCGCCGGACTTGATGATGTACATCGCGTCGCCGGTCTCGCCGCGGCGGATGATCTGCTGCCCGCGGGCGAAGCGCAGCGGCTCGCACTGGGTCGAGAGCTGCTGGACGTCCCGCTGCGGGAGCGAGCGGAAGGCGGCGATCGAGGAGAGGAAGGCGGCGTGCGACATGTGGGGGCTCCGGGGCCAGGGCGGCGGATTGTATCCGTCGCGGCCGGGCGCAACGACGGGGGCCGGTCGCGCGCGTCCCGGTCCCTCCCTGGCCCGCCGCGCCCGGGCGTGCCCTCGAGCGGCGCTCAGGCCCCCACGAACTGCATGACCGTGGACCCGATCCGCACCCGGTCCCCAGCCCGGAGCCGGTGCGTCGCGATCTTGCGGTCGTTCACGTAGGTCCCGTTCGACGAGCTCAGGTCCGTCAGCGTGTAGCCCTCGGCGTCGCGATCGACCCGGCAGTGCGCGCGCGAGGCCCGGATGTCCCAGATCGTGATGTCGGTCGCGACCCCGCGCCCGAGGATCATGGCGGGCTTCTGGCCGAGCGGGAACGTCTTGCCGGCGTCGTTGCCCTGCACGGCGACGAGGGCCGCCCCCGTGCCCGGCGCGACGGCGGGGGTCGGCGGGGGGAACGCCGGCGGCGGCGCGGCCGTGGCGTCGTCGAGGAGGCGGATCGCGTGGCCCCCGAGCCGGAGCGTGTCGCCCGGGGCGATCGCCGCGCGGTCGGCGACGTGGCGCCCGTTGAGGTCGAACCCGCGCCCGCTCACGTCGCAGGCGACCCAGCCGGTGCCCTCGCGCAGCACCTTGACGTGCACGCCCGCGACCTCGGGGTCGATGAGCGAGACGTCGGCGAACGGCGAGGAGCCGAGGTCGAAGCTCGACTTCGCGCCGAGCAGCACCTGCGCGCCCGGGGACCTGCCTTCGACGACGACGAGCCTCAGTCGGCCCCCCCGCGGCCACCGGCCTGGTGCCGCTCGCGGGCCAGCATAGTCGATCGACCAGCGGCCAGCGGGTCGGTCGGCCTCACGCGCGGCGAGGGTAGAAGAGGAGCCCGCGGTCCCGCGCCTCGGCGCTCGGCCGGAGCGCGGCCAGGACCTTGCTCGAGCCCTCGTGGCGGACGAGCCAGGCCGTCAGGTCGGCGTCGAGGTAGTAGCGATGCACGGCGGTCCCGGCGGCCGGCTCGGCGCGGAACGCCTCCTCGAGCCAGGCGACGCGCTCGGGCCCGCGCGCGCGGCGCACGACCTCGGCCACGTCGCGCGCGTCGAGCGTCGGCTGGCCCGAGCGGCTGTAGGGCCCGGATGCGAGCGCCGGCTCGAGCTGGAGCACGCCCTCGCGGGGCGCGCCGCAGGGGGCCGTGCGCGGCCCGCGGACGCGGGCCTGCGGGAGCGTCCGGATCCCGCGCTCGGCGCGCAGGCGGAGCCAGAACGCCTGCTGGCGGCGCAGGTCGACCAAGGGCTCGGCCTCGTCGAGCCGGAAGCAGCCGAACGCGCGGTGCCGCCCCTGGTCCGTGGGGCCGCGCCAGGCCAGATATTCGACGTCGTGGCGCGCGCCGCGCCCGGCGGGGACGACCCGCTGCGCGCAGCGCAGCTCGTCGAACGGGCCGGGCTCGAACAGCGGCCGGGCGCCGGTCGCGCTCGTGAGCAGGACCTCGAACGGGAGCAGCCGCCGCCGGCTCGCCCGCGCGGGCGGCGCCACGGACACGCTCGCCTCGCGCCGCTCGATCACCGCCGTCGCCGCCCGTCCGCCCCCGTCCGCCTCGTCGTCGAGCGCGCCCGCGGCCCCGGCGCGCGGGTGCCGTCCGCTCGCGGGGACGCCGGCCGCAGGGAGCAGGGCGCGGGCGAACGCGCGGGAGCCGAAGCGGCCGGAGTCGTGGCTCAAGGGGACCTCCCGGCCCGGGGCGACCCCGGGGCGATCCCCCTCTTTCGGCATCCCCGCCCCCGATCCTGAGGGCGCCCCCCGCTCCTTGCCCTTGCCCTTGCCCTTGCCCTTGCCCTCCCTCTTCCCTCTTCTCCTCCCTCCCTCTTCTCTTCTCCTCCCTCCTACCCCCCCGCGAGCACCCGCTGGAGCACGGCGCGCGTGATCGCGTAGAGCGGCGGGACCCCCTCCCAGGGCGCGAGCGCGGCGCTCAGGTTCTCCTCGGGGTCGAGGGGCACGTCGCTCGTGTAGTAGGCGAAGCGCGCCTTGACCCCCGGGTCGACGACGCCGGTCTCGATCGCCGAGACGAGCTGCCGCGCGAAGAAGCTCCCCTCCATCTCGAGGCCGACGCACTTCCAGATCCGCCGGTAGAAGTGGAGCAGCATCCGGTCCTGCAGGAGCGTCCCCGCGACCGTGAGCACGGGGCCGACGTGGACCGGGAGCCCGTTCGCGAGCCCGCGGAGCAGGTCCGGCGGCAGGTCGCAGTTCGGGATCGGGTACAGCTCGTCGTTCGTCTGGAGCAGCGTGGCCGTCGGCAGGAGGAGGTGGCCCCGGTGCCCCACGAGCCCGCCCGCCTTCCCGAGCACGCTGACCGAGCGCACCCGCCGGCCGAACGTGAACAGGAGGTTCGCGAGGATCTCCTCGGCCTGCTGCCCGAACGCGTAGTCGACGTTCACGAGGACCGTCGGGCGCGTCGGCCGGCGCGCGCCGATGGCCGCATCCGCCAGCGCCGGCTCGAGCCGCCGGAGGTCGAACAGGTCGACCTCGATCCCGGTGAACGCGGTCGACGTGAGCCGGTGGTGCCCCGCCGCCTCCTCCTCGGCGTCGACGCGGGCGGCCTCCTCGGGGTGCGCGCGCAGCCAGTGCCGCGCGGTCACGTAGAGGAGGTCGTCGGGGTTGGCCCAGCCGCCGCCCCACGGGCGCTCGGGCGTCGGCGACCCGGCCAGGTCGGCCCGGTGCTGGCGGCCCCAGGCCAGGATCGCGTCGCGCCGCCGGTGCAGCCCGGGCGAGAGGCAGTTCGAGACCGAGTGCGTGTTCGACGAGATGATGTGCACGTCGAGGTCGGGGTCCTCGAGGTCGACGAAGCTGCGGGCCCGGACGCGGATCTGCGAGACCCACGTCTCGGCCGCGCGCGAGTTGTAGTCGTCGAGCTGGAGGTCGCACTCGACCGCGATGTCCTCGTGGTGGAGCAGCACGTCGCGCAGGCGCTCGAGCGTGTCGTCGCCCCAGATCCCGAGCAGGCCCGCGCGCTCCCCCTCGTCGAGCGGCAGGCCGGCGAGCGCGCGCTCGACCTGCGCGCGCTCGCGCGCGCCCGCGCCGAGCGCGCGCACGTCGTCGAGCAGGCGCGTCTCGCGCAGGCGGTGCCGCAGCTTGCGCGCCTCGTAGGCGTAGACGCACAGGCACGTGAGCAGGTCGGTCACGTCGGTGATGCCGTCGCGGAGCAGCACGATGAGCTTGCCGGGCATCGCCCGCCAGGCCGCGCGGCGGCGGGCCTTCGTCGGGACGGCGTCGAACTTGCGGTCGGGGTCGCTGTAGATCAGCGGGAGCGTCCCGGTCAGGTAGTAGAAGGTCGTGCGCGTGACCTCGGCCGGCAGGCGCGCGATCGCGTAGCCGAGCGCGCCCACGTCGACGCGCGGCTCGTGGAGCGCCGGGTGCAGCGCCGGGGCGAGCGCCGCGTAGGCGGGCAGGAGCTCCGTGAGCAGGAACTCGCGCCGGTCGAGCAGGCCGAGCAGGCGCGCGTACATGCGCCGGTACTGGAGGAAGATCCCCTGCTTGACCTTGAGCGTCGAGGCGAGCGCCTGCGCGAACACGGGCACCTCGTCGATCAGCTCGAGGAAGTCCTTGCCCGTCATGCACCAGGTCGTGACGGCCCCGCGCGCGAGGACGGTCACGCGGCGCGGCTCGTCGAACAGCGCGGCCCGCTCGCCGAAGTAGTGGCCCTCGAGGATCGCGGGCAGGCGCCGCCCGCCCTCGCCGACGACGTCGACGGTCCCGCGCGCGAGCAGGTGGAGCTCGCGGCTGCGCTCGCCCTGGCGGAGGATCGCGTCGCCGTCGGCGTAGGTGCGGCGCTCGAGCCGCCCGGCGAGCGCGCGCCGGCGGGCCGCCGGCACGAACTGGAAGGGGATCACGGCGTCGAGGAGCGCGAGCGCCTGGTCCACGTCGTCGGCCATGGGCACCTCCGGCCGGGCAGGCTACCTCCCGGGGGCGGCCCCGGCGCGTGGCTCGGGCGAGGTCCGAATGCGGTCCGCACCGCGCTCGGCCCGGGCCACGCCCCGCCTGGTCCGCGCCGGCGTACGTGCTATGTTCCCGGCGCCGCGGATGGGCCTCGCCCGGGCGGCCGGAGCAGCCCGCCGTGACCACGCGCGCCCCCCGCCGCCTGCCCGCCTGGATCCGGACCCGGCCCCCGGGCGGCGAGGGCTACGCGCGGCTCAAGGGCCTCCTGCGCGCGCGCGGCCTCGCGACCGTGTGCGAGGAGGCGCAGTGCCCGAACGTCCACGAGTGCTGGGGCGGCGGGACGGCCACGGTCATGCTCCTCGGCGACACCTGCACGCGCGGGTGCCGGTTCTGCGCCGTGAAGACGGCGAAGGCCCCCCCGCCGCCCGACCCCGACGAGCCCGAGCAGCTCGCGGCGACGATCGCCGACCTGGGGCTGACCTACGTCGTGCTCACGATGGTCGACCGCGACGACCTGCCCGACGGGGGCGCCGCCCACGTCGCGCGCTGCGTGGCCGAGCTCAAGCGCCGCCAGCCCGGGCTGCTCGTGGAGGTCCTCGTGGGCGACTTCCGCGGCGACCGCGCCGCGGTCGAGGCCGTGCTCGCGGCCGGCCCCGACGTGTTCGCGCACAACGTCGAGACGGTGGCCCGGCTCACGCCGACCGTCCGCGACGCGCGCTGCGGCTACCGGCAGAGCCTGGACGTGCTCGCCCACGCGAAGGCCCACGCGCCCGGCGTCGTGACGAAGAGCTCCGTCATGCTCGGGCTCGGCGAGACCGACGAGGAGCTCGAGGCCTGCTTCCGCGACCTGCGCGCGGCCGGCGTCGAGGTCCTCACGCTGGGGCAGTACCTCCGCCCGAGCGCCTGGCACCTCGAGGTCGTCGAGTTCGTCACGCCCGAGCGCTTCGAGGCGCTCGGCGCGCGGGCCCGCGGGCTCGGGTTCCGCTACGTCGCCTCCGGCCCGCTCGTGCGCTCGTCGTACCGCGCGGGCGAGCTGTTCCTCGAGGGGGAGCTGCGCGCCCGGCGCGGCGAGGCCCCGCCGGCCCACGCGGCCGGCCCCACCCACTGACCACGGCCGCCTGCCGACCCGCGGCCGACCGGCCGCCCCCTGGAGACCCGCCATGCCGACGCTGACCCTGATCCAGGCGATCACCGACGCGCTCCGCACCGAGATGCGCAAGAACCCCGACGTGGTCCTGTTCGGCGAGGACGTGGGCCGCAACGGCGGCGTGTTCCGCGCGACGGACGGGCTCCAGGCCGAGTTCGGCGAGGAGCGCGTGTTCGACACCCCGCTCTCGGAGAGCGGGATCATCGGCGCGGCCGTGGGCATGGCCCTCTACGGGATGCGCCCCGTCCCCGAGATCCAGTTCCTCGACTTCATCTACCCGGCCTTCGACCAGATCGTCTCGGAGCTGGCCAAGATGCGCTACCGCTCGGGCGGGCAGTACGCGACGCCCGTCGTGATCCGCACGCCCTACGGGGGCGGGATCAAGGGCGGGCACTACCACAGCCAGTCGACCGAGGCCTACTTCACGCACACGGCCGGGCTCAAGGTCGTCGTGCCGTCGGACCCGTACGACGCGAAGGGGCTCCTGATCCAGTCCATGCGCCAGGACGACCCGGTCCTGTTCCTCGAGCCCAAGGCGCTCTACCGCAAGGCCAAGGGCGAGGTCCCCGACGGCGACTACGTGGTCCCGTTCGGGCAGGCCAAGGTCCGCCGCGCGGGGACCGACATGACGCTCGTCGCCTGGGGCGCCATGGTCGGCGTGTGCCTCGAGGCCGCGCGCCGCGCCGAGGACGACGGGATCTCCTGCGAGGTCCTCGACCTCAGGACGCTCGTCCCGCTCGACGAGGCCGCGCTGCTCGAGAGCGTGAAGAAGACCGGCCGCATGATCGTCGTCCACGAGGCCCAGCGCACGAGCGGCTTCGGCGGCGAGCTGGCCGCGATCGTCGCCGAGAAGGCGCTCGAGCACCTCGAGGCGCCGATCCTGCGCGTGACCGGCTTCGACACGCCGTTCCCCTACACGCTCGAGGAGGTCTACATGCCGGACGCCGACCGCGTCCTGCGGGCCGTCCTCAAGCTCCACCGCTACGAGAGCTGACCGCGGCGGCCCCGCCGGGCCGCGCGCCGCGAGGGGGGCCCCGTGACGAAGGTCGAGCAGGTGCGGCTGGTCGGGATCTTCCACATCGGGCTGAACCTGCTCGGGACGCTCTCTGCGCTCGGGATCGGCGTGGTCTGGCTGTTCTTCGCCGGGGTCCTCGGGGCCGCGGCCGGCGCCGAGCACGGCGCCAAGGCCGCGGCCGGGCTCGGCGGCGTGATCGCCGGGCTCGGCGGCGTCCTCGCCTGCGCCGCGCTCCTCCCCTGCCTCCCGGGGCTCGTCGGCGGGGTCGGCCTGCTCCGGCGCCGCAGGTGGGCGCGGTGGGTCGTCGTGATCGCGAGCGCCATCCACATCCTGACCTTGTTCCCGGTCTCGGTGGCGCTCGGCATCTACTCGCTGTGGGTCCTGCTCGACGCCGAGGTGGCCGCCTCGTTCGAGGCCTCGGGGCTCACGGGCGACGTTTGACGGCGCGTTCGGGCCGCGCCCGCGCTCACGGTCCCGCGGCCGGGAACGTGAGCAGAGGGCCCACGACGACCCCGAACGAGTAGTCGAACCGGGGCGAGCCGGCGACCTCGGCCAGGGCCTTCGTCACGGGGTCGATCGCGTAGACGCGGAGCGTGTCGTCGTCGCGCGAGGTCGCGAAGAGGTGGCGGTCGGCGGCGTCGGTGTGCAGGTAGAGCGTCGTGCCGCCCACGTTCGTGAGCGGGGCCGTCTGCGCCGCCGTGAGCGCGCTCGTGGCCGGGTCGACGCGGAACCCGAGCAGGCCGACGCCCTGGACCGTCGCGTAGAGCGCGTCGCCGCGGGTCGAGAGGGTCAGGCCGAGGGCGAACCCGCCCAGCGCGCGCGGCGCGAGGCCCTGCACGAGCGTGAGCGCGCGGGTCTGCGGGTCGATCGACGCCACGAACAGCCCGCGGTCGAGGTCGAGGCAGTAGAGGAACCGCCCGCGCGGGTCGACGGCGAGCGTCTTGCCCGGCCGGCTGCCGAGCTGCCCGAGCGGGAGCGCCGAGGCGAGCGTGGGCACGCCCGTCGCGCGGTCGAGCCGGTGGACCTGCACGCCCGCGTCCGTCCCGAACATGTGGCCCGTGTAGAGCGCGTCGCCGCGCGGGTCGCAGACGAGCCCGCGCGGGCTCGAGCCGATCGTGTAGGGGGACCCGGGCAGCGGCAGGAGCACGCCGGCCGCGTCGAACCCGAACGCCTCGAGGCGGTCGCCCGTCGTCGTGTAGATGAACTTGCCGCTCGGGTGGACGGCGAGCGTCGTCGGCCGGCCCGTCGTGGCGATCGTGCCGCCCACGAGCGAGAGGTCGCCGGTCGGCGTCACGGCGAAGAGCGAGAGGTGCGCGCTGTCGTTGTGCGACATGACGACCGCGTCGCCGCGCGGCAGCATGACGACGCCGCTCGCGCTCGACATCTGGCGGCCGCGCCCGCCGCTCGCGGTCGGCTGCGTCGAGCGGTAGGTGAGCCCGCCCGTGGGCGAGACCGTGTAGGCGATCGGGCGGTCGGCGCCGGCCGGGTCCACCGGGACCCCGAGCGTCACGAGGCGGTCGGGCGCGGTCGTCGCGTCGAGCAGGAACGTCGCGGTCTCGGCCGGGGTCCCCGCGCCGTCGACGTCGGTCGCGGTCAGGCGCAGGCGCACGAACGCGCGGTAGGTCCGGCCCGCGTCGTGGCCGGCGTCCCACACGAAGCGGTGCGGCGCGCCGCCGGGCGCGCTCGCGAGCGCCTGCGTGCCGGCGCTCCCGTGGGCCGCGCCCGCGTCGCGCGCGGCGGCCCAGGTCGCCCCGTCGTCGAGCGAGAAGCGGACGTCCAGGGTCGCCGGGTCGGCGTCGGCGTCCGTGAGCGCGAAGTCGACGACGACGAGCGACGACACGACCGGCGCGGCGACCGGCGTGAGCGCGACGCTCGGCGCCCCGCCCGCGCGCCCGGCGGGGGGGCTCACGACGCCCGAGGTCACGGGCGCCGTCCCGGTGCCGACGGGCGCGGTCCCGCTCGTGATCGAGCCGAGCCCGCTCGTGATCGGCGCGGCGCTCGAGGTCACCGCCGCGGCCGCCGCGGCGCCGCCGCTCCGCCTGCCGCTGTTGCAGCCGGTGCCCGCGCCGAGGGCCAGCGCGACGAGCGTCGTCGCGACGATCCAGCGAGCACCGTGGGTTCCCTTCGCTCCGCGCATGTGTGATCCCTCCGCGGGCGGTCTGCGCAAAGCCCAGGCCAGTCGCATCGACGTGCGGCCGGCGCCCTCCGGGGCCTTCCGGTGCGGTGCCGGCCCTCGGGCGGGGGCCCCGCGGCGCTGTTCGGTTGCTTCTCGCGCGCGGCCCGCGCGGGGCGATCGCGCTCCCTGCGGAGTGCTCGGGGCCCCCTGGACCGGCGCGAGCCCCGGAGGCCCCGCGCGGCTCTTCCCGGCCCCCGCCCCTCGCGCGGTTGTCTCGGGGCCCCTGGGGTTTACGATCGGGCCGTGGCCAGGACCGGGCCCGAGACGACGCCAGCGGGGGACCCGCTCGCCGCGCGGTTCTCGGTCGAGCGGACGCTCGACCGCGACGCGCTCGTGGTGCGCGACCACCTCGCGCCCGAGGCGGGGCTCCGCGTGCTCCGGCTCGTCGAGGAGCCCCACGCCGCCGCCCTCGAGCGCGAGCTCACGCTGGCGCGCGCCGTCGTCGACCCGCACGTCGCCCGCGTCCTCGACCTGGGCCGGCTCGACGACGGGCGGCTGTGGTTCGCGCAGGAGCTCGTCGCGGGCGAGGACCCCTTCGCCTGGGTCCCCGGGCGCCCGGCGGCCGAGGTCGCGCAGCTCGTGGCCGGCGTCCTGCGCGCCCTCGACGCCTACCACCGCGAGGGACTCGTCCCCGGGGGGGCGCGCGCGCTGCGGCTCCGGGTCGCCGACGCCCCCCAGCCCGGGGCCGGCCAGGCGGCCAGCCCGCCGCGCGTCGCGCTCGTCGACCCGGGCGGCGTCTCGCTCGAGGGGATGCGGGGACCGAGCGCGGCGGCCGCCCGGACGAGCGGCCTCGCGCCCGAGCGCCTCGTCGGCGCCGTGGTCGACCGCCGGGCCAACCTCTACGAGCTCGGCGTGCTCGTCCACGAGCTGCTCGCCGCGAGCGGGGCCGGCTCGGGCGCCATCGCCCTCGGCCCGAACGATGCGGCCACGCGCCAGGCGGTCGCGCTCTCCGCGTTCGCGCTCCTCCTCATGAGCGCCCAGCCCGACGACCGGCCCGGCAGCGCGAGCGAGGCCCTCGCGACGCTCGCGACGACGACGGGGCTCGACCTGGGCCCGCCGCTCCCTGGCCCGCGCCCGCTCCGGCCCGCGCGCCTCGTCGGGCGCGACGACCTGCTCGAGCGGCTCCTGGCGCAGGCGCGCCCGCTCCGCGCGACCGCGCGCGACCGCGGGCTCGGCCCGGCCGGCCCCGGGCTCGCGACGCCCCCCGCGCTGACCCTCCTCGCGGGCGAGCCGGGGGCGGGGAAGCGCGCCGTCTGCGACCGCCTCGCGATCGCGCTGTTCGTCGAGGGGGCCCTCGTCGTGCGGGCCGCGGGGGGCGACCCGGCCGCCCTCGGGCCGGTCGAGGCCGCGCTCCGGGCCGTCGCGGCCGACGGGGTGCCGCTCGGCCCGCGGGCCCGGACGGTCCTCGGCGAGGCGCCGAGCGAGGGCCTCCTGCCGCCGCTGAGCCCCCGCGACGCCCAGGCCGAGCTCGACCGCACGGTCCAGGCCGCCTCGTCGGGCATCCTCGCGGCGGCGCGCCGCGCCCCCCTCGTCCTCGTCGTCGAGGGCCTCGAGGACCTCGCCCCCGCCGCCCTCGCGGCCCTCGTCCACCTCGCGCGCCGGGCCTGGGTCTCGCGCCGGTGGCACGACGAGGCGGAGCCCGACGGGCCCGACGCCGAGCCGCCGCCCCGGCTGTGGGTCATCGGGACCGTCGACGCGCCCCCCGCCTCGAGCGGCGAGGGGGCGCCCCGCCTGCCCCGGCCGCTCGCGCTCGCCCTGGCCGACGCGCCGTTCGTCGCGGTCGAGGCGGTCGCCCCGCTGCCCGCCCGCGCGCTGCCGGCCGTCACGGCGGCCCACCTCGACGGCCCTTGCCCCGACGCCCTGCAGGAGCGGCTCGCCCTCGCGGCCCGCGGCCTGCCGGGGCGCGTCGTCCACCTCCTCCGGGACGCGCTCGGCGCCGCCCCCGCCGCGTTCGGGCTGCGGCCGCGCCACGGCCCGGACGACCCGCCGCTCCCGCGCCACGCCTCGCACGTCGAGGACCTCGCCCTGCGGCTCGAGGGGGCCGACCCCGCGACGCGGACCCTGGCCCGCCTCGTCGCGCTCGCGCCCGGCCCCGCGTCGGTCCCGGCGCTGGCCCGGGCCGCCGGGCTCGCGCCGCCCGACGCGCGGGCGCGCATCCACGCGCTCGCCCGCCACGGGCTCGTGGTCGTGGGCGACGGCTGGTGCGGCGAGCGCCCGGACGGCCCGGCGGAGCGTCGGCAGGTCGACCGGCCCGAGCGCGCCGCGCTCTCGC
>JANJTH010000126.1 GCA_024711205.1 Planctomycetota bacterium
GGGGGCGGCCAGCGCGGGCGCGAGGAGGGCGAGCGCGGCGCGGGCGTCGGTGTTGTCGGCGGTCCAGCCCCCGGGCCCGCGCGTGAGCGTGTTCGCGGCGCCGCACGCGCGCGCCGCGTCGCTCGCGCCCCCGCCCCGCGCGAGCGCCCAGGCGAGCGCCGCCTGCTTGTGCGGCAGCGTCACCGAGGCGCCGAGGGCGCCCGGGTCCCGGGCGAGGGCGTCGAGGAGGGCCGCGGGCGCCCCGGTCTCGAGCCACGTGTAGGCCGCGTCGAGGCCGAGCGCGGCGAAGGCGCGGTTGAACAGGTCGGGCGAGCGGCTGTGCGCCACGGGCCGGCCCACGACCCCGAGCAGGCCCGTCGCGGGCGAGGGCGTCCGCCCGGCCAGCAGCGCGGCCACGCGCGCGGCCGGGAGCTGCCCGGGCGCGGCGGGGCGCTCGGGGTCGGTCGCCGCGTAGACCCAGGGCGCGCCCCAGCGCGGCCCGAGGAGCCGGCTCACGACGCCGGGGAAGCGCATCGCGACCGCGATCGTCGGCCGGTCCTCGCCGGCCGCGCGGGCGAGCAGCGCGAGCGCGTCCTCGGCCCCCTCGACGGCCACGGCGAGCTTGCGGACGGCCGCGCGCGGGTGACGCAGGCTCGCGAGGAGCGGCTCGAGCGCGGCCGCGCCGGCGGCGGTCGCGGCCGCGAGCGGCTCGAACCGGTGCCGGGAGGCCACGACCGTCGTGGCCGCCGGGAGCGCGGGGAGCCGGTCGAGCGCGTCCCACTCGACGTCGACCGCCTCGGCCCCGAGCGCGGCGGCCTCGGCGAGCAGCGCGAGCCGGCGCGCCTCGTCGTCGTCGGGCCACGCGCCGCCCTCGCGGCGCGGGCGGCAGGTCACGACGAGCGGGCGCGGGCGCGCCGCGACGAGCCGCGCGAGGTCGAGCGCGCCCGGCGGCGCCGCGTCGAGGCGAAGCTCGAGGCGCCCGCACACGGCCGCCGCCGCGCGCAGGCGCGCGAGCGCCGCGTCGGTCGTCGGCTCGGCGACGGTCCCGCACAGCCAGGCGGGGGGCGCGGTCACGGCGCCAGGCCCGGCCGGCCCGCGCGTCCGGGCCCCGCGCCGCCCCGGGCCGCGGTCAGGGCCCTCGAGGGACTCGTCGGACCGGCCGCGCTCGCCGTCGGCGTCGCCAGCTTCGTCGGTCGCGGCTCACGGTCCCTCCAGGAGCGCTCGAGCGGCCGCCGCCGCGCAGGCGACGCCGCCGGCTTCGCGCGAGCCGTCGCCGAGGAGGTCTTCAAGGGCGCTCAGGCGTCGCCGATGATCGCGAGGTCCTCGATGATCTCGTCCATGGACCCGTAGCGGGCGGCCGGGTCGCGCCGGGTCATCTTCTCGATCACGCCGGCCGCGTCCTCGGGGTGGGCCATGAAGTCCTCGCTCCCGGGCGTGCTCAGCTCGCGGTGGAGCAGGTCTCGGTCGAGCGGCGTCTCGCCCGCGAGCTTCTCGACGTCGTCGTAGGGCGTCTTGCTCGTGATGAGCTGGTAGAAGACGATCCCGAGCGAGTAGATGTCGCTCCGCTCGGTGGCCGCGCGCGGGTCCTCCCACACCTCGGGCGCGACGTAGCGGCGGTCGAGCCGGCGCTCGAGGCCCTTGGGGTCGCCGATCTGCGGGCTGTTGCGCAGGAGCGCCAGGTCGAAGTTCACGAGCTTCACGACGCCGCCCGGGGCCACGACGACGTTCATGGGCCGGATGTCGCGGTGGATCACGCCGCGCCGGTGCGCGTGGCGCAGCCCGCGGGCCATCTTCGCCACGATGTCCGCCTTCTCCTTCCACGTGACCTGCCGGTCCTCCTCCTTCTGGAGCAGGACCTCGAGCGGGCGCCCGCCCTCGACGTACTCCGAGGGCTCGACGAACTTGTTGTCGTCCCAGGCGAACATGTCGGACGTGTCGATCAGGTTCGGGTGCGCGCCGAGCAGGCGCTTGGCGTCCTGCGCGTGGAAGATCGCCTCGATCTGGCGGCGCCGCTCGTCCTCGCCCGTGTAGAGGTCGAAGTGGAAGACCTTGAGGATCGTGCGCGGGCGCGTGCGGATGTAGCGGTGCCGCGCCGTGAAGACCGTGCGCGTCTCGGTCTGGTTGATCTTCTCCTCGATGTCGTAGAGCCCGATCTGCTTGACCTTCTGGCTCGGCTTGAGCCCGAACAGCGCCTCGCAGATCGCGTTCTGATGGCGCGAGATGTCGGTGACCTGGACCGGGATGTTCCGCGGGTTCGTGAAGTAGTCGAGCGCCTCGCTCAGGTGGACGACGCGCGCGGCCTGGTCGTCCTTGATCCGGACCTTCGCCTTGTCGTCGGTGAGCAGGATCACGGTGTCGACGAACACGTCGCGGAGCGCGGGGGCGCGGTCCTTGAGCTTGCTCGCGAGGATCTTCGACTTCTTGTTCGCGAGCGGGATCGGGCTCGGCTGGACGCCGCCGTTCTCGAACACCCACTGGGTCTGGTCGCCGCGGATCGTCCCGCGGTAGCCCTTCACCTCGACGTGCCAGACGGCGAAGTTGCCGACGATCGCGATGTCGAACTCGTAGGGGAGCCCGCGGCCGGTCGTCAGCTCGAAGTTGTGGAAGATGAAGTAGTCGTCGGGGAGGACGCGCCCCAGCTCGACGATCGCCTTCAGCTCGCTCTGGTTCTCCGGCTCGCCGATCCGGTGGATCTTGGCCATGTCGTCTCCTCCTGGGGCCGCCGCGCAGCGCGGGGGCGCAGATCATGCCCGACCGCGCGCGCGGCGGCCACGGGTCAGCCGGCGACCTCGCGCAGCGCGCGCGCGAACCCCGGGAGCGCGCGCTCGACCGTGGCCGTCGGGACCGCGTACGAGATCCGGAAGTGGCCGGGCGTGCCGAAGCCGGTCCCGGGGACGACGAGGATCCGCTCGCGGAGGAGCGCGCGCACGAACGCGACGTCGTCGGGGATCGGCGCCTTCGGGAAGAGGAAGAACGCGCCCTCGGGGGTGACGCACTCGTAGCCGGCCGCGCGCAGCCCGTCGACGAACAGGCGCCGCCGCGCGGCGTAGGTCTCGAGGTCGACGGTCACGTCGCCCAGGCGCGCGATCACGCGCTGCATGAGGGCGGGCGCGTTCACGAAGCCGAGCGTGCGGTTCGCGAAGGTCGCCGCGGCCACGAGCTCCTTGCGGTCGGGGTGCTCGGGGTGGACGGCGAGGAACCCGATCCGCTCGCCCGCGAGGCCCAGGTCCTTGCTGAACGACGTCGCGACCGCCGCGCGCGGCGTCGCGCGGAGGACGCTCCCGGGGTCGGCGCCGTCGTAGACCACGCGGCGGTAGGGCTCGTCCGTGATGATCGTCGCCTCGGGCGCGCGCGCCTCGACGAGGCGCGCGAGGGCCTCGAGCTTCGCGGGCGCGTAGACCCGGCCGGTCGGGTTGTTGGGCGAGTTCACGATCACGGCGCGCGTGCGGGGCGAGAGCGCGGCCTCGAGCGCGCCGAGGTCGAGGTCGAACGTCGCGTCCGTCGGGACCACGATCATGCGGCCGCCGTGGTTGTCGATGTAGAAGCGGTACTCGGGGAAGTACGGGGCGAGGACGATCACCTCGCTGCCGGGGTCGAGGAGCGCCTTGAGGGCCACGTTGAGCGCGCCCGCGGCGCCCACCGTGACGACGACGCCCTCGGCCCTCGGGTCGACCCCGTGCTGCTCCGCCACGCGGGCCGCGATCGCGGCCCGCGTCTCGGGGAACCCCGCGTTCGGCATGTAGCGGTGCGCGCCGTGGCGGCGGGCGCGGACCTCGTCCTCGAGCAGGTCGAGGAAGGCCGCCGGCGGGTCGAGGTCCGGGTTGCCCAGGCTGAAGTCGAAGACGTTCTCCGCGCCGTGGACCCGGCGCAGCTCGGCGCCCTCCTCGAACATGCGGCGGATCCACGAGGCCGACTGCATGAACTCGCGGACGCGCTGGGAGATCGCCACGACCCCTCCACCGACCCCCCGGGCCGGGGCCCGGGAGGGCCCTCCGAGCGGTCACCGGAAGGCATTGGACCGGATCGGGCCCGGCGGGACCACCTCGGGAAGGCCCCCGGGCGCCCGGGAAGCGTTCAGGCCCCGTCGAGACTTGGAGGCCAGCCCGGCACCGATCGCGTGCGGATCCGACCGACAAGAGCGCGATCGGACGCCTTGACCAAAATTTCCCTGCGGGCGCGGAGACCAGGGCAAAATGGGTTTACTCGGCCGGGCGGAAGTCTCGTAAGTGCTGCTTTCGCAGCGACGGACGGCCTGGCACATGCCTCGCACTAGGGTTCCCCGCTTCTGAGTCTCCGGGGTCGAGGGAGGGATCTTTCCCCCCGCCCTGATCCTCGCTCGACCCCAATTCCCCCGGCCGTGGAGTGTGTCGCTCCTCGGCCGGGGGATTCCTTTTTTCCCTCGCTCGTCGCCTCCCGCGCCCACGTGCGGCAGGGGCCGTGCCCGCGGGGAGCACCCGGGAAAAAGCGGCCAGCCCGGGCGGATTGGGTTGACCGACGCGCCGGCGCCCGGGGCCGAACGTCCAGAAGGACGAGGTTTCGGCAGGGCGGGGCGCCGGCACGAGCCTCGCAATGGTGTCCCTCGGATTCGTTCACCGGGCGCACGCGAGGCAATCCCCCCGCCCTTGGCCTCGCGGGCGCCCACAAGACCCCGGCGTCGGAGTGCGTTGCTCCGCCGACCGGGGTCGTCCTTTTCCGGAGGCGGCGGCGTTTCAGCGCCGGGCCTCGAGGCGCTGGACCGCGGCCTCGACGCGCGCGCGCAGCGGGTCGCGCGGCGGGGCGACCTCGAGGTAGAGGCGCCACGTCCGCAGCGCGTCGCCGTCCCGCCCGAGCTCGAGGTAGAGCGTGCCCAGGTTCGCGCGGACCTCGGGGTGTCCGGGCGCCGCGCGCTCGGCGTCCTCGAGCGCGGCGACGGCCCGCTCGCGCCGCCCGGCCTCGCGGTGGAGCGCCGCGAGCGCGAGGTAGACCTTCGCGTCGGCGGAGGACCCGGGCGCGAGCGCGAGGGCCTGCTCGTAGGCGCGGATCGCGGCGTCGGCCCGCCCCGCCTCCGCGTGGAGGTCGCCGAGGGCGACGTGCACGCGCGGGAGGCGCGCGCCGTCCTCGCGCGCGAGCGCCTCGAGCAGGCGCAGGGCCTCGCCGCGGTCGCCGGCGGCGGCGGGGTGACAGCGCCGGGCCTCGAGGCGCGGGACCGCGGCCTCGACGCGCGCGCGCAGCGGGTCGCGCGGCGGGGCGACCTCGAGGTAGAGGCGCCACGTCCGCAG
>JANJTH010000156.1 GCA_024711205.1 Planctomycetota bacterium
GCCCCCCCGCGCGCACGTAGCGCCCCCCCGCGCACGACGACGGCCGCCTCGGCGACGCGGAGGGCCTCGGCGGGCCCCCCCGGCCGGGCGCTACCCGGAGCGCATGCCCAGGCTCGACTCCTTGTAGGAGTGGAGCCCGTGGACGCCGCCCTCGACCTGGGCCGCGAGGCTGCGCATCTCGAACCGGAGCGCCCCGTCCTCGAGCGCCGCGTGGAGCGCGCCCACGCCGCGGACGCCCATGTCCTGGAGCGACTGCTTGAGCCCCTGCACGAGGTAGGGCACGTAGTCGTTGAGCGGGCCCTTGTCGAGCACGGCGCCCGAGACGCCCTGCGCGACCTTGACCCGGCGGTCGTCGGCGCGCGTCTGGTAGCGCTTGTCGCCGCCCGCGGCCATCGCCTCGAGCGAGGCCATCCCGCGGTAGCGCTTGAGCCGCACGCCGCCCTCGTAGAAGTAGTCTCCGGGCGACTCCTCCGTGCCGGCGAACATGTAGCCCATCATCACGCACGAGGACCCCAGGGCGAGCGCCTTCGCGATGTGCCCGATCTGGGACACGCCGCCGTCGGCCATGACCGGGACGCCGCGCGCACGCGCGACCAGCGCGGTCTGGTAGACGGCGGTCGCCTGCGCGCGCCCGACCGCCATCGTCCCCTGCGTCGTGCAGATCGAGCCCGGGCCCATGCCGATCCGCAGCCCGTCGGCGCCCGCGTCGAGCAGGCGCGCCGCCTGCGCGCGGGTCACGACGTTGCCGCCCACGACGTCGACCTGCGGGTAGTTGCCCTTCATCCACTCGAGCAGGCGCAGCTCGTAGATCGAGTCGCCCTGGGCGGCGTCGATCACGATCGCGTCGACGCCGGCCTCGGCGAGCGCGGCCACGCGCTCGCGGTCCTCGTCGCGCGTGGACACGGCCGCCGCCACGCGCAGGCGCCCGCGCGGGTCCTTGTTCGTGTCGGGGAAGTTGCGCCGCTTGAGCAGGTCGCGCCGCGAGACGAGCGAGACGAGGCGGCCCTCGCCATCGACGAGCGGCAGCTTCCCCTTCTTGCTCGTGCGCAGGAGCTCGTGCGCCTCCTCGAGCTTCATGCCGGCGCGCCCCGTCACGAGGTCCGTGACCATGACGTCCGCGAGCCGCTTCGTCCGGTCGGGCTCGAACTCGATGTCGCGGTTCGTGACGACGCCCACGAGCCGGCCGTGCCGCGCGCCGTCCTCCGTGATCGGGATCCCCGAGAACCCGTAGCGGGCCTTGATCGCGTCGACGTCGGCGATCGTCGCCTGCGGGCTCAGGACGACCGGGTCCGTGATGAACCCGTTCTCGAACCGCTTGACCTTGCGGACCTCCTCGGCCTGCGCCTCGACCGCGTTGTTGTAGTGGACGACGCCGATCCCGCCCAGGCAGGCGAGGCCGATCGCCATCTTGTGCTCGGTCACCGTGTCCATGGGCGACGACGCGAACGGGAGCGAGAGCGGGATCCGGCGCGAGAACCGCCCCTCGAGCGTGACCTCCTGGTGATGGAAGTCGATGTGCCCGGGCAGGATGATGAAGTCGTCGTAGGTGATCCCGGCGCCCTGGGCGATCAGGTCCTTGCCCGACAGGCCGTCCGACAGGTCGCTCACGTCGTCCCTCCCCGCGTGCGGGGCCGGAGTCTAACCGCGCCCGGGCGCGGGCGCGCGCGCGGGGACGCCCCTGCATGCGCGGCTGGGCCACGACTTACGCCGGCATGTCACGGCACCCCCACGCGCGGGGAGGGCGTTGTGTCTCCCCCTGTCCGGCCCGCCCCCGACAGGAACAAGGAGAAGGAACATGGCTCCGGCCCGCCCGCTCGTCCTCGCCGCGACGGCCCTCGGCTCGCTCGTGGCGTCCCTCGCCCCCCGCCCCGCCCACGCGCAGGAGGGCGCCGCCGCCCGCGATCAGGCGGCCTTCGCGCGCGCCGTCGCGACGACCGGGGCCATGTCGCGCGACCCGGCGGCGCAGGCGCTCGCGCGCCGGCACGGGCTCGAGGTCCTCGACGTGACGTGGGAGGACACCGGCCGGACGAAGGGCTCGGCCGTGGGCCCGAACATCAGCGACCTCACGATCCAGGTCGCGGTGACCGACCCGCGCACGGGCCGCAAGCAGCTCGTGTGCATGCCGGTGATCCGCTTCCCGAACTTCGCCGACGTCACGGCCGACGTGCCGCTCGACCGCCTCTCGGCGCTCGTCGGCAACGAGCGCGGGCTGCCGCCGCGGGCCGTCCCGCTCCGCGCGCTGCTCGCGAACCTGCGCCGGCACCTGAGCGACCCGCTGTCCTGGAAGGGCGAGGGCCGCTCGCTCCTCGCCGCGCGCGACGACCAGGTGCTCGTGAGCGCGCAGGCCTGCTTCCTGCCCGTCCCGCGCGAGGGCAAGGCCGAGTTCACGCCCGTGCTCTTCAACTACCAGTCCTACCCGGAGAACCCGGCCGTGCTCACGATCCTGTGCACGCCCCAGGGGACGAGCGTGACGATCATCGACAACGCCGGCGACGCGCTCGCGACCGGCGGGGGCTGGGGGCAGCGCCTGTTCTTCAACCGCGACGGCCAGCGGGCGCCGCTCACGGGCGAGCGGCTCGGCGACCACGAGGCGACGCACGGGGCGGGCGCGCAGAACCAGACGGCGGTGCTCGAGGGCGACCGGGCGCGCGGGCTCGACCAGGTGTTCGTGATCCAGATCCCGCTCAAGCAGCGGCCCCGCCCCGCGCCGACGCTGTCGAGCGCGCCCTGCGCGCCGGCCGGGGCGGCGATGGAGATGGCCGACTGCGCGCAGCGGCGCTCGGGCGGGCCGAGCGACGTCGAGGCCGCGGTGATCGGTACGGGCGAGGTCGAGGGCCCGTTCCGCGAGCTGGGCGGGCTCGCGCTCGAGCGCGACGAGCGGTTCCCGATCCGCGTGACGATCCAGTTCTACAAGGCGACGAGCAACGGCGTCGTCGACGCGAAGGACCTCGACGAGATCGCCCGCCAGCTCCGCGGCGTCTACGCGCAGGCCGACGCCGTGGGCAGCCTCGTGACCGAGGGGCCGACCGGCCGGACGACCGAGCACGCCCTCAGCCCGACCGCCCCGGCCCAGGGTCACCCGGCCTGGTGGCACGACGCCTGGTCGCGCTGGGAGCGCGAGACCGGCCGCTCGCGCGAGGAGGGCCTGGCCCTGCTGCGCGACCTCGTGGGCGAGGGCTGGACGCCGCCCTCGCCCGAGGCCCTGCGCGACGCCCTCGACCGGTGCGCGCGCGCGCGCGAGGTCTCCCGGGACGCCGGCGGGCGGGGGTTCGGGCCGGACCTGCGCTGCGGGACGATGGACGTCGCGGCGCACGGGGGCGAGGCGTTTCGCGGGCGCGCCGCGTCGGCGGTCCTGGCCCTGGCCGGGCTGTTCGGGCTGCTCGGCGCGGCCCGCCGCCTGATCGCCTGACGACCGCGCGGGGGCGCCGGTCCGCGGGGGCCGGCGGCCAGCGCGTCGGGGCCGCCCGGGGAGCGCCCCGGGCGGCCCCGACGTCGCGGAGCGCCGCGGACCGCCCGGGGTCAGGTCGGGTCGGGGAGCGGCGCGAAGCGCAGGAGCGGGGCCACGACCTCGCGCGCGGCCGCCAGGCGGGCCTCGCCGGGGCCGCCGAGCAGCCGCCACGGGACGCCCGAGGCCTCGAGCGCGTCGACGAACCACCCGTGCATCGCGGGCCGCAGGGCCTCGCTCTCGCGCGTGCCGTCCTGCACGAACGGGAAGTCGGGCGCCGTGAGCAGGTAGAGCGCCGGACGCCGCGTCGCGGCGAACGCCGCGAGCGCGGGCGGGCAGGCGCCCAGGTAGCGGCGGGCCCACACGCAGGTCGCGAGCGGGTCCGTGTCGCACACGAGCGCCGGCCCCGCGCGCCGGGCCAGGTCGTCCTCGCGCGCGGCCTGCCCGCGCGCGATCCGCAGGAAGTCGCCGGGCGTCCAGCGGTCGGCCTCGGGCGCCCAGCGCCGGCCCTCCCAGTAGTCGCGCCCCCACTCCGGGACCCAGGCGGTCCCGAACGCGCGGGCCAGGTCGCGCGCGAGGGTCGTCGTCCCGCTCGACTCGACGCCGAGCACGACGACGCGCCGCGTGAACCACGCGCGCGCGGGGGGCGTGAGCCAGGTCCAGCCGGCGGCCAGGTCGGCGCGAAGCGTCGTCCCCGAGGCAGGGACGCGCGCGCGGCCCGGGTCGATCGCCTCGTGGCGGCAGCCCATCGCCGCCGCCCAGGGGTCGCCGTAGGCCTCGGACGTGAACGCCACGTCGGGGGCGCCGAGACCTGCCGCAGCGAGCAGGGCGAGCGTGCGCCACGCCCAGGGCTCCGGGGCGGCCGGGAGGTCGTCGGGCGTCTCGAGGACGACGAGGTCGGGGTGCTCCTCGCGCAGCCACGCCGCGCGCGCGGGCCCCGGGACCGCGTCGTCGGGCCGGGACCCGAGCACGCACGCGAGCGTGCCCGCGGGCCCGAGCCGGTCCCGGGCCTCGCGCAGGAGCAGGTCGTGGCCGCGGTGGAAGGGCAGGAACTTCCCCACGGTCACCCCGAGCGGGCCGGGGCGCCCGGGCCCCGCCGGCGCGCCGGCGCTCACGCGGGGCCGCCCGGCGCCGGCCCGGGGGCCGCGGCCGCGTGCTCGCGCGCGAGCCGCGCGAACCGCCACCAGCCGCGGGCGGCGAGGGCCAGGAACACGGCGTAGAGCCCGCTCGTGAGCCACAGCCCGCGGGAGGCGTAGAGCGGGACGTAGACCGCGTCGACGAGGACCCACAGGGGCCAGCTCTCGACGTGGCGCCGCATGAGGAGGACGTGCGCGGCGACGCTCACGACGGTCGTGAGCGCGTCCCAGAGGGGCGCCGCCCCGCCCGCCGCGGCGAGCCGGCCGCGCAGGGCCCAGGTCGCCGCGGCCGCGAGCAGGAGCACGAGCGCGAACGGGCCCGGGCGCAGGCGGGTCACGGGCCGCTCGGGCGCGGCGTCGACGCCCGCGCCAGGGGTCCGCGGGCCGCGATGCCAGAGCCAGAGCGCCCAGAGGCTCGTGACGAAGTAGAAACCCTGGAGCGCGACCTCGCCGTAGAGCCGGGCGCGCTGGAACACGACCGCGTAGCAGGCGACGCCCACGAGCCCGACCCACCAGCCGAGCGGGTGGTTGCGCGCGAGGAGCGCCACGCTCCAGGCGAGCGCGACGACGCCGGCGGCCTCGAGCCCCGTGAGCTCGCTCGCGAGGCCCAGACGCGCGGAGAGCGCGGGGAGCGCGAGCACGAGCGCGCTCCCCGCGAGCCCCAGGGCGACGGCGACCCGCGCCGGCGCGCGCGCGCCCGGGCTCACGCGGGCCCCGGCAGGAGCACGGGGCGGCAGGCGACGCCCTCGTAGACGTGGAGCGGCTGGACGTGGCGGCCGAGGGGCACCTCGAAGACCCCGCTCCGGCGGGCCTGCTCGCGGTGGAGCACGCGGACGCTGAGCGGCACCCCGGGGACCCCGCGCACGACCTGGCGCGCCTCGGCCAGGGGCGCGGTCCCCTCGGGCGGCGCGAACGCGTCGGACGTCCACTCCGGCCGCGACGGGTCGAGCTCGACGCCGTAGGGCGAGCGGCCGTCCGGGCGCAGGAGGCACGCGCGGAGCGCGCGCTCCCAGCGCAGCTCGTCGATCAGGACGAGCCGGCCGCCCACCTCCGGCGGGCGCTCCGCGCGGTCGAGGGTGGCGATCGCGTGGATCGCCGCGGTGAGCTCGCCCACGAGCGGGTGCTGCCAGGGCGAGCGCGCGGGCGACCGCCCCCGCCGGCGCTCCTCGTGCCATGCCAGGAGCGCGCGCGACAGCGGCCGCGCCGCGACCCAGAACGGGCCCGCGTCGGCGAGGCGCGCGGGACGACCGCCCGGGTCGGCCTCGGACGTGCCGAGCACGAACGGGCCGGCCGGCACGTAGCGCAGCTCGAGCTGGTCGTCCCACAGGCGGAGCGCGCGGGCCTCGCGGCGCCGCGCGAGCTCGTCGAACAGGTCGTCCGCGCCGAGCCGCCAGGCCAGGTCGAGCGCCGCGAGCGCCTCGTCCGTGAGGCCCGCGCGCTCGAGGAGCGCGACGTGCTCGCGGCGGAGCGCGAGCGACGCCGGGTCGCTCGCGAGCGCGCGCTCGAAGCGGCGGAGCGCGTCGTCGCTCACGGCGCCCGGTCTCCCGCCCGGCCGCCCGCCGGCGCGAGGGGCAGGGGCCTCGGCCCCTCGCCCGCCGGGGTCTCGGCGCGCGCCACCTCGTCGCGGGGCGCCCAGGCGCACCAGGGGTCGGGGTCGTCGAGGCCGCGGCCCGCCGCGAGCGCGCGCGCACGGCAGCCGCCGCCGCAGCGGTCGTAGTGCCGGCAGCTCCAGCACGCCTCCGTGCCCTCGAGCGCGCGCAGGCGCGCGAACGACGGCCCCGCGGCCCACAGCGCGTGGAGCGTGGTCCCGGCGAGGTCGCCGGCGTCGAACTCGGGGCCGAGCAGCGCGCACGGGCTGACCTGCCCGGTCGGGCCGACGCTGCAGACCAGGTTCCCGGCGACGCAGCCGAACCGCTCGAGCACGTGGGCCGTGGTGGCCTCGTGCGGGACCGGCGGCGGGTGGAACAGCGGGATCGAGGCGCGGGCCTGCAGGCGGTCGAGCGCGTCGATCGCGCGCAGGAACTCCTCGTAGGAGGGCAGCAGGTCGGGCCGGGCGGCCGCGCGGCCGGCGGGGAGGGCCGGGCGGAGCGTGAGCGAGGCCGCGCCCGCCCGCTCGCACAGGGCCACGAGGTCCGCGAGGGCGGGCACGAGCGCGGGCGTGAGCGTCGCCGTCACGCCCGTCGGCCGGCGACGCGCCAGCCGGGCGAGCCCCTCGAGGGCGCGCGCGAGCGCGCCCTCGCCGCGGACCGCGTCGTGGATCGCCGGCGTCGGCCCGTCGAGGCTGACCGACACGCAGCGGAGCGCGCGGGCCGCGAGCGCCTCGGCGAGCGCGTCGGTGACGAGCGTCCCGTTCGTCGTGAGCAGGACGTTGAGCCCGCGCTCGAGCGCGAGGTCGAGCGCGGGCAGGAAGTCCGGGTGGAGCATGGGCTCGCCGCCCGTCACGTGGACGAGCCCGCAGCCGAGCCCCCGCAGCTCGTCGAACAGGCGGCGCGCGAGGGGGAGGGGGAGCGCGCCGAGCGGGCCCGGGGCGCTCCCCGCCTGGCAGTGGCCGCACGCCAGGTTGCAGCCGGCGGTCGCCCCCAGGTAGCAGGTCAGCGGCGCGGAGAGCCGGTCGGGCGCGGCGCGGTCGTCGACGAGCCGCGCGCGCAGCCGGCCGTCGCCGTCGAGGAGCCCCTCCGCCGCGAGGCCCGCGAGGAACGCGGCCTCGTCGCCCGTGGGCGGGCGCGGGGGCGGCGCCCCGGGGAGCCGCGCGAGGAGGAGCGCCGCCGCCCCGGCGTCGTAGGGGACGTAGGTGAGCGTCTCGCGGTCGTAGACGAGCGCCCCGAAGTACTCACGCCGGACGACGAAGCGCGGGCCCGCCCCCGGGCCGTCGGGGGCCGCCGCCCACTCGGGCACGACCTCGCGGGAGGGCGGGGCGGCCCCCTCCGACGCGCCGGGCGCGCGCGCGCCGGTCACGTGGGCCCGCGGCCCTTCAGCCGCCACTGCACGACCTCGCCGAAGCAGCCGGCGCTCACGGCGCACTTCTCGACCCGCGCGCCGACCTGCCGGAGCACGAGCGGCCGCCGCCCCGGCCTGACCGGGCCCGCGACCGTCGCGCGCAGGTGCGCCGCGAGCAGCGCCCGCTCGGCCGCGATCACCTCGGGCGAGACCTCGCTCACGCAGGCGCCCCTCCGGCGTCAGAACCCCGACAGGGCCGCCAGCGCCTCCTCGGGCGTGTCGACGATCCGGACGAGGTGCAGGTCGTCGGGGGCGATCGTCTTGCGCTCGTCGGTCAGCATGACCTGCGCGCAGGCGTCGACGATCGGGCGCCAGTAGTCGGAGCCGAGCAGGACGAGCGGGCGGTGCTCCATCTTGCCCGTCTGGAGCTCGCACAGGACCGAGAAGACCTCGTCGAGCGTGCGCAGGTCGCCGGGGAGCGCGAGGAAGGCCTGCGTCCGCTGCGTGAGGAGGAGCTTGTGCGCGACCGGGTCGGTCACCGACATGCGATCGCGGCCGGCCCAGCCGGCCGGGAGGTCCTCGCCGAGCTTGCCCGCCGCCGGGGCGAGGAAGAACCCCTGGAGCTGATCGGCGCGGCCGACCGCGCGGTAGGCGTCGACGGCCCGCTCGGCGAGCGCGCCCGCGGTCCCGATCCGCACCGGCGTCGCGCTCCGCGCGAGGGCGCCCAGGATCACGGTCGCCGCCGCGAGGGCCGGGTCCTCGTCGGGCAGGCTGGAGCCGCCGAAGACCGTCACGGCCTGGGGGCTCATCGCGAGCGCGCCCGCGACGTAGGGGATCTCGAGCGCGAGGCGCTTCGCGATCACCGCCGGGTCCTCGTCGAAGCCCTGCAGGTGCTCGGCGTCGACGATCCCGTGGAGGACCTTGTCCGGGTCGTCCGTGACGAGGATCGCGTCCATGATCTCGGGCGTGACGAGCTTGCGCGGCCCGTCGCAGAGCGCGAGGCGGAGCGCGCGCATGATCGGCCCGAAGAAGGCCTCGCCGACGAGCACGATCGGGTCGCGATGCCAGCCCAGCGCGCGCCGGGACCACACCTCGAACAGCTCGTCGAGGGTCCCGAACCCGCCGGGGAACACGACGAGCCCGAGCGAGTTCTCGTAGAGGAGCAGGCGCCGGATCGGGAAGGTCATGAGCTCGACCGACGCGTCGATCGCCTCGTTGATGTCCGGCTCGAACGGGAGGTAGATCTTGATCCCCTGCGTGGCGTCGGCCGACACGGCCGGCGCGCCGCCGCCGGCCCCGGACTGCGCGACGTAGGCCTCGACGATCCCGCGCGCGAACGCGCCCGTGTGCGCGCGCGGCGCGGCGGGGTCGAGCTCGCGCAGCCCGGCGCGGTACCCCTCGGGGACGCTCGTCATGATCCCGGGGCCGGCGCCCGTGCGCGGGGGCACGCCCGCGCGCGCGAACCGGCGGCCGATCTCGCGCGAGGCGGCGTACATCGGGTCGTCCGGGGCGATCCGGGCGCCGCCGAAGAAGGTGACCGCCGGGGGGAGCCGCTTGAGGAGCTCGAACCCCTTCTCGAGGTCGTCCAGCAGCTGTGCCCAGTCGGGCGCGATCCCCATGCCCGTGCCTCTGCGCGGGTGGTGCCCGCGGACCCGTGAGGATTCCCCAAGTCCCGGCCGGACACAAGCGCCGGGGCGGCGCGGCGGCGCGGCCCGCCCCACCCTGCCGCCCTGGTGGGGCAGGGACTTCGGGGCGAGCCGCCCCGGGGGAGCGCGCGGGGCTCCCCGGGGCCGGGCGACGCGGAGCCGGCCCCGAGGAGCCCGCGAGGCCAGGGGCGGCTCGAGCGCGTCGGGAGCGATCGCGGGCCGCGACCCGCGGAGCGGGCGGCGCCGACCGATGGCGCGGCCCCCCGACGCCCTCCGCGCGGGCCTTCAGAGCGCGCCGAGCGCCTCGTCGAACAGCCCGACCTGCCGGCCGAAGCGGCGGAGCGCGGCCCGCTCCTCGGGGCTGAGCTGACCGTCGGCGGTGGCCACGTCGATCATGCCCTCCACGAGCACCTCGTGCTCGCGCGGGTCGTCGCCGATCCGGAGGTCCTCGTCCGGGCCGCCGCCCTCGAGCGCCCCGGCCGCGTCGGCGTCGAGGCCCAGGCGCACCCGCCACTCCCCGAGCGCGGCCCGCTCGGGGGCGCCGATCTTGCCCTCGATCGCCGCGAGATGGGCCAGGATCCGGTAGATCCGCGCGGCCGCCGCCGGCTGGAGTCGCGGTTGGGACATGCCATCCTCCACCGGCCGCCGCCGGCGCCGAGACTGTGCCCCCGCGACCCGCGGCGCGCAACGGACCATCGCCCGGACCATCGCCCGGACCTTCGCCCGGACCTTCGCCCGGCCCAGGGCTGGACCGCGGGGCGTCCGGGGCCGGACCCGTGCGACGGCCAGGGGGGCGGTGGCGCCCGCAAACCCCCTCCCTGCATGCCCGTGCGCAGTCGGCACGGGGCTCGCGACGGGAGACGGCAACTGCCCTGGATCGCGGCCCTCCGCCGCGGCGGGCGCAACGAGGTGCCCCATGTCTCTTCGAACCCTCTCCGGACCGGGGGGGCGTCGACGGTCGACGCCCTCCCGGTCGAACCCCGCTCCGCTGGCCGCCGTCGGCCTCGCCTTCGCAGCCCTCGCGGGCACTTCGAGCGCCCAGGAGGCCGTCGCGCTCAAGTCGAACGTGCAGGTCCGCGCGACCCCGTCGGAGCGCGCGGCGTCGCGCGGGGTCGCCTTGATCCACGACGTCTACCCGCTCCTCGCGCGGCAGGGCGACTGGGTCGAGGTCCAGTACGCCGACCGCCGCGGCTGGTTGCCCCGGCGCCACGTCGAGGCGAAGCGGGTCCCCGTCCAGCGCGTCAAGGCCGGCTCCGGCCTCAACGTCCGCTCGGGCCCGGGGGCGAGCTACCGCCGCCTCGGGACGCTGCCCGCCGGGGCGCCCGTCGCCCTCCAGGGGACCTCCCAGGGGTGGCAGCGCGTCAGCTTCGGGGGCCGGACCGGCTGGGTCGCGGGCAACCTGCTCACGAGCGGAGGCGGGGCCGCGCCGAACGCCGGCGGAGGCGCCTCGACGACGACCCGACCCGCCCCCGGCGGCGGCGCGCCGCTCGCGCGGACGACCACGCCCACCCCGTCGAACCTGCCCCGCTCGCGGGTCGGCTTCGTCCAGCTCCCCTCGGCCGGGGCCGGGTTCTATGGCTACTACGCGGCGACCAAGCGCTGGGGGAAGCCCGAGCTCGTCTACGGGATCATGCGCGTCGGGAGCCGCTGGGCGGGCCGCGGCCACCGGATCGGGATCGGTGACATCAGCCTCCAGAACGGCGGCCAGATCTCCGGCCACGTGAGCCACCGGCGCGGCGTCGACGTCGACGTCCGCCCCATGCGCAACGACGGGCGCGAGCAGCCGACGACGATCCACCAGCGCGTCTACAGCCGCGAGCTGACCCGGCAGGTGATCGAGCTGTTCCGGGCCGAGCTCCGCTCGACGACGCTGGTCCTGTTCAACGACCGGCAGATCCGGGGCACGACGTGGTACCGGAACCACGACAACCACTTCCACCTGCGGATCGCCGGCTGACCGGCGCCGGGGCGGTCCTGGCCCGTCGGGGCGGCGGTGCGCGCCGCCCCGGCGGGCCCCGGGGGCGCAGCGCGAAGGCGGGCCGTCAGGGCGCCGGGGGCTTCCAGACGCAGCGGAACCCCACGTGGTCCTCGGCCCGCGTCGGCGTCGCCTCGTGGCTCCAGGCGCAGGCGCCCAGGTAGGTCCGGAACGACGACCCCTTGAGCGCCTGCGTCCCCTTCTGCGGGTCGTAGGCGCCGCGCGTCCAGTGCAGCACGTTGCCCGCCATGTCGAAGCAGCCGAAGGGCGACTTGCCGCGCGGGTAGGCCTCGACCGGCGTCGTCGCGGCGACCCCGGCCTCCTTCGTGTTCGTCGTGCGGAGCCCCGCGTCGTCGCCCCACGGGTACTTCCGCCCGTCCGACCCGCGGGCCGCCTTCTCGAACTGGGCCGGGGTCGGGAGCACCTTGCCGGCCCACGCCGCGTAGGCCTCGGCATCGGCGAGCGTGACGCCCACGACCGGGTGCTCGGCCCGATCCGGGGCCGGGCCGCCGGGCGGCCAACCCTGCGGCGGACGCCGACCCGACGCGGCGAGGAACGCGGCGAACTGCGCGTTCGTGACCGGGGTGGGGTCGATCCAGAAGCCGTCGAGGACGACCTCCTTCTTCTTCGGGCCGAACAGGAACACGCCGGCCGGGACCTCGACCATCCCGGCGGGCGGGGCCTGCGGCGCGGCAGGGGGCTGCGCGGCCACCGAACACCTCGCTTGGGCGCGGACGATAGCAGATCCGCCGCCGCGCGGCCGCTCCAGCCCCCGGGGGGCCAGCGCCGCGGGGCGCGTGCTACGCTCCGCCCCACATGCACCCGTTCCTCGAAGCGCTGCGCCAGCGCGTGCTCGTGTTCGACGGCGGCATGGGGACGCGGCTCTACGACAAGGGCGTGTTCCTCAACCGCTGCTTCGACGAGGCGAACCTGTCCCGCCCGGAGCTCGTCCGGGCGATCCACGAGGAGTACGCGCGCGCGGGCGCCGACGTCCTCGAGACGAACACCTTCGGGGCGAACCGCCCGAAGCTGACCCCGCACGGGCTCGGCGACCGCCTCCACGAGCTGAACGTCCGCGGGGCCCAGCTCGCCCGCGAGGCGGCCGGCCCGAGCGTGTTCGTCGCGGGCGCGATCGGCCCGCTCGGGCTCCGGATCGAGCCCTGGGGGCCGACCTCCCGCGAGGAGGCGCGCGGGTTCTTCGCCGAGCAGGCGCGGGCGCTCGTCGAGGGGGGCGTCGACGCGCTCGTGCTCGAGACGTTCGCCGACCTGAACGAGGCGGGCGAGGCGCTGAGGGCCTGCCGCGAGGTCGCGCCCGACGTGCCCGTCGTCGCGCAGATGACGATCGACGAGGACGGCTGCAGCCTCTACGGCACGCCGCCCGAGGTGTTCGCGAAGCGGCTCGCGGACTGGGGCGCCGACGTGATCGGGCTCAACTGCTCGGTCGGCCCGGCGCCCATGCTCAAGACGATCGAGCGCATGGCGCAGGTCACCGACCGCCCGCTCGCGGCGCAGCCCAACGCGGGCCTGCCCCGCCTCGTGGACGGGCGCTCGCTCTACCTCTGCTCGCCCGAGTACATGGGCAGCTACGCCCGCAAGTTCATCCAGGCGGGCGTGCGGATCGTGGGCGGGTGCTGCGGGACGACGCCGGAGCACGTCAAGCAGATCGCCGCGGGCGCGCGCATGCTCAAGGCCTTCCACCGCGCCGAGCAGGGCTCGGGGGTCCAGGTCGCGCTCCCGCCCCAGGGCGACGACGGCCCGGCGCCGATCCCCTTCGCGGACCGCTCGCGGCTCGCGGGCCGGCTCGCGCGCGGCGAGAAGGTCGTGCTCGTCGAGCTCACGCCGCCCAAGGGCGTCGAGCTCGCGCGCACGCTCGAGAAGGCGGCGCACGCGCGCGACGGGGGCGCCGACGCGATCAACATCCCCGACGGCCCGCGCGCGAGCGCGCGCATGGGGGCGCTCGCGACGGCCGTGTGCATCCAGAACCAGGTCGGGATCGAGGCCGTCCTCCACTACTGCTGCCGCGACCGCAACCTGCTCGGCATGCAGGGCGACCTGCTCGGCGCCTACGCGCTCGGGATCCGCAACCTGATCATCATCACGGGCGACCCGCCCAAGCTCGGCGACTACCCGGACGCGACGGCCGTGTTCGACGTCGACTCGATCGGGCTCACGGGCGTCGTGCACCGGCTCAACCACGGGCGCGACCTGGGCAACAACACGCTCGGGCAGCCCACGGGCTTCGTGATCGGCGTGGGCGCGAACCCGGGCGCGATCGACCTCGAGACCGAGCACCGCCGCTACGCCTGGAAGGTCGAGGCCGGGGCCGAGTACGCCGTGACCCAGCCCGTGTTCGACGTGGAGGCGCTCGAGCGGTTCCTCGACCGGGTGGGCGGGCAGGGGCTGGAGGTCCCGGTCGTGGCCGGGATCTGGCCGCTCGTGAGCCTCCGCAACGCCGAGTTCATGAAGCACGAGGTCCCGGGCGTCGTCGTGCCCGACGAGGTCGTGGCGCGCATGGCCCGCGCGCAGGAGAAGGGCAAGGACTTCGCCCTGGCCGAGGGGGTGGCGATCGCGCGCGAGATCGTCGAGCGGATCGCCCCGCGCGTCGCGGGGCTGCAGGTCTCGGCCCCGCTCGGGCGGATCTCGATGGCGCTCGAGGTGGCCGAGGCGCTCGGGCAGCGCGAGGCGCCCGGCGCCGGCGCGCCCTGACGTGCCGTACCCCCGGCCGGGGCCCGAGGACGCGTTCTTCGTCCCGAGCGGGGCGGGGCCGGACGAGGGCGCGGACGCGCGCGAGACGTTCGCCGCGACGGCCTGGGCGCGCGGGCCCTGGTCGCGGGACCACGCGCACGGCGGCCCGCCGAGCGCGCTCCTCGGCCGCGCCCTCGAGCGCGCGGTCGACGGCCTGCGCCGGGGCGAGGAGCGCGGCGGCGCGGGGCCGGACCCGGCCGGGGCAGGGGCCGCCTGGCACCCGGCGCGCGTCCTCGTGTCGATCGTGCGGCCCGTGCCGCTCGGGGCCATGGCACCCCTCGCCGTCGAGGCGCGCGTCACGCGCGCGGGCCGGCAGGCCGTCGAGGCGGAGGCGACGCTGACGGCCGCGGGCAAGCCGGTCGCCCGGGCGAACGGGCTGTTCCTGCGCCGGGCGGCGCTCGACCTCCCCGCGGCGCCGCCCGTGTGGCCGGGCGGCGCCCCGCCGCCGCCGCCCGACGACGCGCCGTCGCTCGAGCTCGACTTCTTCCTCGACCCGGTCGGCTACCAAGGCGCCGTCGACGTGCGGGTCGTCCGGGGCGCCTGGGGCGCCGGCCCCCTCACGCTGTGGATGCGCCCGCTCGCCCCCCTGCTCCCGGGCGAGGTCCCGTCGCCGCTCCAGCGCGTGCTCGCGCTCGTCGACGCGACGTCGGGCGTGGCGCCGCCCCTCCCGACGGCGGGCTGGGCGTTCCCGAACCCCGAGCTCACGGTCGCGCTCCGCCGCCTCCCCGAGGGGACGTGGCTCGGGCTCGAGGCCGAGGCCCGCGCCGAGGCCCACGGGGTCGGGCTCGCCCACGCGCGCCTGTTCGACGCGCGGGGCGACGTGGGCTTCGTGCTCGAGCCCCTGCTCGTGTCGTCGCGCGGGACCGGTTGACCGCGGGGCGTCTCGCCGGCGCGACGGCATCGAGCGGCTTGCGCCGCGGCCCGCGTCGTGCATGCTTGCGCGCTCTGGAGGTGGCCCCGTGAAGGTCCTCGTCCCCCTCGACGGCTCCCGGCTCGCGGACGGCATCCTGACCCACGTGCGGCGGCTGGCCCGCCAGGAGGGGGAGCCCGTCGACGTCGTGCTCCTCGCCGTGCACGACCTGTGGCCGAGCCAGGCCGAGCAGGAGGACCGGCGCAAGGAGCTCGAGGCGCACCTCGGGGCGCTCGCGCGGCTGCTCGGCGGCGAGGGGATCGGCGCCAAGGTCGTCGTCCTCGGCGCGGTCGACGCGGCCGAGCAGATCCTCGAGCACGCCCGCGCGCACGCGGTCGACCTCGTGGCCATGTCGACGCACGGGCGCTCGGGCCTCCAGCGCTGGGTGCGCGGCTCCGTGGCGGAGCGCGTGCTGCGCGAGGCGGCGACGCCCCTCTACCTCGCGAACCCGCAGGGCCTCCACGTGGCCGACGACCAGACGATCCGCTGGGGGCGGATCCTCGTGCCGCTCGACGGGAGCGAGCGCGCGGGGCGGGTCCTGCCGCTCGCGGGCATGTTCGCGACGGCGAGCGGGTCCGAGGTCGTGCTCCTCCACGTCGACCGGCCCGGCGTCCCCGGCGTCCATCCGGTCCCGGAGATCGCGCGCCGCAACGCGCAGGGGCGGGCCGAGTCCGAGCTCGCCGCGTGCCGCGACCAGCTCGCGCAGGCGGGCGTCGAGGCGGTGCGCGTCGTCGGTCGCTACGGCGAGGACCCCGCGGCCGAGGTCCTCGAGGCCGCGACCGAGCTGAAGGCCGACCTCATCGCGATCTCGAGCCACGGCCGGACGGGCCTGCGCCGCTGGCGGTTCGGCTCGGTCGCCGAGAAGGTCCTGCGCGCCGCCCCCTGCCCGCTCCTCGTGGTGCGCGCGGAGGCATAGCGGGGGGCCCGCGGGCCACCCCGCCCTGCGCTCGTGGCTCGCGCCCCTCGTGGGCCGCGGCCGGCGTCGAGGCGGTGGCCCTGCTGCGTGGTCTCCGCGACGGGGAGGGCCTCGGCTTGGAAGGGTCTGGCCGTGCGGGCGCCGACGCGCCGCTCGAGGTCGCGCGGGCGGCCGCCCCGGGGCTCGTCTGGTCGGCGGTCGGGCCGGCGCGCCTGCCCGCGCTCGCGCCGCCCGCCATGCCGCTCGCGACGCTCCGGCGGGCGCTCGCGCGGGCCGAGCGCCCGGTGCTCCTCGTCAACGACGGCGAGCGGCGGACGCCGCCCGGGTTCGCCGAGGCCCTGGCCGAGCTCTGGCAGGCGACGGGCGAGCGCGCGGACATCCTCGTCGCGACCGGGACGCACCGGGCCGACCCCGCGCGCGAGCGCGACCGGCTCGGCGGGCTCCCGGTCGGCGTGCACGACGCGGAGGATGCTGGCGCCCACGTCGCGCTCGAGGTCCCGGGGGGGCCGACGCCCGGCGTGGTCGGGGTCGACCGGCGCGTCGCGCGCGCCGACCTGATCGTCGCGCTCGGGAGCGTCGAGCCGCACTACTTCGCGGGCTGGACGGGGGCCCACAAGACGGCTTCGATCGGCGTGCTCGACCGCGCCTCGATCGAGCGCAACCATCGCGGCGCGCTCGAGGCGGCGGCCCGGCCGACGGCGCTCGAGGGCAACCCCGTGTTCGACGGCATCGCGGCCGTGCTCGCGGCGCTCGAGGCGGCCGAGGCGACCGGGGGAGGGCGGCGGGCCGGTCGCGTCCTGTGCGTGAACCACGTGCTCGACCCCGGGACGGCGCGGCCCGTCGCGCTCGGCGCCGGGACCTGGCGCGGCGCGCTCGCCCGCTGCCTGCCCGCGGCCGCGGCCCTCGCGGTCCGCGAGGTCCCCGCGCCGGTGGACGTGCTCGTCGCGCGCGTGCGCGGGCCGCTCGGGCGCTCCCTCTACCAGGCCGACAAGGGGCTCAAGAACACGGAGGTCGCGGTGCGCGACGGGGGCGCGCTCGTGCTCGACGCCCCCATGGACGAGGGCGTGGGCGACAACGCGAGCGCGCGGCGCTTCGTCGCCCTGCTCGCGGCCGCGCCGACGCACGCGGCCGCGCTCGCCGAGGTCGCGCGCGCGGGCTATCGCCTCGGCGACCACAAGGCCGTCCGGTGGCGCGCCCTCGAGGCCCGCGGCGTGCAAATCCACCTGGTCGCTCCGGGACTCGCGCCCGAGGCGGTCGCCGGCGCCGGGCTCGTGGTCCACGCGGACCTCTCGACCGCCCTCGCCGCCGCGGCCGGCGCGCCCGCCGTGCGCGCGGCCGGGCAGGGCCTCGTCGTCGAGGAGGCCGGCGAGACGGTCGTGTGCGTCGCGGGCGGGTGAGGGCCCGACCTACCGGAAGGCCCGGTCGCGCTCGAGCCGCAGCGCGGCGGCCTCGTTCGGGTCGACGGTCGGGGTCGCCTCGAACGCCGCGACGACCGCGTCGGCCGCCGCGCGGTCGCCGAGCCGTCCGGCCACGCGCACGCGGAGCGCGGCCGTGACGAGCCGCCCCGGCGTCGCGCGCTCCGCCTCCTCGAGCGTCGCGGCCGCCCGGCGCAACGTCCGCTCGACCTCGGCCGGGTCGGGGCCCCCGGGGGCCGACGGCGGGGCGCCCGAGGGCGCCCCGGGCGACGGCCCGAACACGGGGCCGACGGGCCCCGTGGCCGCGGCCGCCCGGGTCCGCGCGGCGTCGCGCGCGTCGGCGGCCGCGAGCGCGAGCCGGCCCAGGTCGTCCGTGAGCACGGGGTCCTTCGCGCCGAGCGCCGCCACGAGCTGCTCGACCTGCTGGTAGGCGCCGACCGGGTCGCCGGCCTCCGCGCGCGCGAGCGCGCGCTTGCGGAACAGCTCGACCGAGAGCGCGTCGCCGCGCCGGCGCGCGATCGCGTCGGCCTGGTCGATCGCGAGCACGCAGCCGGCCGCGGGCTCGCGCCGCGCCTCGCCCTCGGACAGGTCGAGCAGCCGGAACCGGGCGTTGCCCAGGTTGACCCACGCGACCTCGTAGAGCGGGTCGAGCCGCGCCGCCTCGGCGAGGTGGACCGCGGCCCGCTCGAGCTCCTTGCGCCTGGTGTCCGGATCGGTCGCCTCGAGCGCGAGGTTGAAGTAGACGAGCCCGAGGTTGTTCCAGCACAGGGGCACGGACGGCGACGGGGCGACGCGGTGGACCTCGATCCCGCGCCGGAGCGCCGCCTCGGCCGGGCGCCACTGCCGGAGCTCGAGGTAGGCCTTGCCCAGGTTGTTCCAGCCCTCGACGTGGTAGGGGCCGAGCAGGAGCGCCACCTCGATCGGCTCGATCGCGCGCAGCCACTCGCCCGCGTAGAGGTGCTCCATGCCCAGGCTCGAGTAGGCGCGCGCGCAGTCGGGCCGCTTCTGGATCGTGTCCTCCCAGATCCCCGTGGACGAGGCCCACACGCGGTTGCGCAGGAACGTGCCCACCCCGCAGGCGAGCACGAGCGCGAGCGCGGGCGCGACGACCAGGTCGCGCGCGCGCGGCCAGCGGGCCTCGATGGCGGGCCAGGCGCGCGCGAGCGCGACGGCGAGCGCCGGGGCGAGGAGCGCCGTGGGCAGGTACATCCGGTGGTCGACCATGGGGTCGAGGATCGGGATGAACGACGACTCGACGAGGTGGGTCAGGTAGTACCAGCCGACGGCCGCGGGGATCAGGCGGTGCCCGCGCAGGAGCAGCTTGAGCGCGAGCGCCCAGAGCAGCCCGTGGCCGAGGAGCGCGAGCGCCCAGAGCCGCCCGTACCCCGCGAGCACGAAGTCGAGGTGCTTCGCGTCCCAGAGGATCGGGAAGCTCTGCTCCACGCACAGGTCGTGCGGCATGAGCCAGAGGTGCAGGTAGCGGAGCGTCACGACGACCTGCGTCATGAAGTAGCCCCACCGGTCGGACGAGGGCGAGCTCGCGGGGAAGAAGCCGTCGAGCCCGGTCTGCGAGAGCCGGAGCGCGCCCGGGACCGCGAACAGGGCGACGAAGGCGAGGGCGACCCCGAGCCGGCGGCCGCGGAAGAACAGCGCCTCGACGCCGACGACTGCGAGGGGGACGACGGCCGCGTTCTCCTTCGTGAGCCCGCAGCACACGGCCGCGGCGACGGCGCCCGCGAGCCAGGGCCAGGTCCGGGGCGCCTCGGCCTCGACCGCGTGGCGCCAGCGCACGTAGCACACGAGCGTGCCGAGGAAGGCGAGCCCGGCCATCAGCGCGTAGCGCTGCGCGATGTACGCGACGGCCATCGTCTGCGCGGGGTGCGCGACCCACACGGCCGCCCCGAGGAGCGCGACCCAGGGCACCGTCCCGGGCGGGACCTCGCCGGGCCGCGCGCGCAGGAGGTCGCGCACGAGCAGGTAGAGGAGGACCCCGTTCGCGGCGTGGAGCGCGATGCTCACCGCGTGGTAGGGGCCGTAGTCCCACGGGCCGTAGCTCTGGAGGGTCGACGTGCCCCCGAGCTGGAAGTTGAGCAGGAAGGTCAGGTTCGTGAGCGAGCGCGTGGGGAGCGAGCGCATGAGCTCCCAGGCGTCCTCCCAGCGCCACAGCAGCCGGTTGCGCGTCACGACGGGGGCGTCGTCGAACAGGAACGGGATCTGGAAGGAGTTCGCGTAGCAGATCACCGCGAGGCAGCCGAGCAGGATCGCCGCGGCCGCTGGCTGCGCGAACTCGAGCCGGAGCCCCTCGAGCACGCCGCCGGGCTCCGGCGGCTCGACGAGCGCGGCGTCGTCGCCCGGGCCATCGGCAGAGGTGGCCGCGCGCGGGACGGGCCCGCCGAACGGCGCCGCGAACCCGAGGGCGGGCGCGACGGCCGACGGCGCCGGGGGGGGCGAGGCGCCGGGCGCCGCGGGCTCCGCGGCCGGGGCCGGGGGGGGGGCGCCGTCCGCAG
>JANJTH010000195.1 GCA_024711205.1 Planctomycetota bacterium
GCCCGGCGGACCGCCCCCGGGGCGGCGCGGGCCGCCGCCCAAGCCGCAGCGCCCGGCGCGATGAGCGCCGGGCGCGGGCTGCCGGCGCCCCTCCGGGCGGGCGCCCCGGCGCCGGAGCTGGCCCTGCCCGACCAGCGCGGCGAGGTCGTGCGGCTCGCGGACCTGCGCGGGCGGCGCGTCGTCGTGTGGTTCTACCCCCAGGCCGACACGCCGGGCTGCGCGCGCGAGGGCTGCAACTTCCGGGACCTCGCGGCGGACTACGCGGCGCGAGGCGCGGCGATCCTCGGCGTGAGCTGCGACCCGCCGGCCGAGGTCGCCGCGTTCGCCGCGAAGTATCGGATCGACTACCCGCTCCTGAGCGACGCCGACGGGGCCGCCGCGCGGGCCTGGGGGGCGTGGGACCCGGCCAACCCGGGGCGGGCGCTGCGGAACACGTACGTCGTCGGGCCCGACGGGCGCATCGAGCGCGCGCTCGCGGGCGTGAACCCGAAGACCCACCCGCGCGCGCTCCTCGGGGAGCTGCCCGCCGGGGCGGGCCCTGCGGGCCAGCCCGCCGCCGGCGCGGAGGAGGGATCGGCGTGAGCGACCTGCTGCTCGGGCTGCTCGTGAACGTGGGGCTCGTCGTGGGGCTCGTGGCCGTGTGGCGCTGGACCCGGCGCGTGGGCCGCCACCCCCGCTTCCGCTGGCGGCGGCGCATGGCGCTCCTCCTGCTCACGGCGTCGATCACGGCCACGTTCGGGCGGGTGGTCCTGCCGGACGCGTTCCTCGGCGCGATCGAGGGCGTCCTCGTCGTCCAGCGCTGGATCGACGGCGCGATCGCCGCGGCCCAGGGCGAGGCGAAGGAGCGGCTGTCCGGCCCGGCCCGGGTCGTGGTCGGCCCGGTCGTCTCGGCGCTCGCGCACCTGCTCGTCGGCGCGCTCGTCGGCTGGCCGCTCGACCGGCTGTTCCCGCCCGAGGCCGGCCAGGGCGAGGCGAAGGCGCCGCCCGCGGCGTGAGCCCCGGGCGGCTGTTCTGCTTCGGGCTCGGCTACACGGCCGGGCGCCTCGCGGCCGCGCTCCGCGCGCGCGGCTGGGAGGTGGCGGGCACGGTGCGCGACCCCGCGCGCGCGGCGGCCTGGCGCGCGGAGGGCGTCGCGGCCTGGGCCTTCGACCGGGGGCGCCCGCTCGCGCGGCCGGCGGAGGCGCTCGCCGGGGCCACGCACGTCCTGTCCTCCGTCCCGCCCGCGGGCGACGGCGCGGGCCCGCCCGCGCCCGGCGAGGACCCGGAGGAGCCGGCCGCGGACCCGGTGCTCGCCGTGCACGCGGCGGACCTGGTCCGCGCGCACGTGACCGGGCCGGGCCTGCGCTGGGTCGGCTACCTGTCGAGCACGGGGGTCTACGGCGACCACGGGGGCGCGTGGGTCGCGGCCGAGCGGACGGCGCCCCGGCCGAGCGGACCGCGTGGCGTGCGGCGCCTCGCGGCCGAGGAGGCCTGGCGCGCGCTCGGGGCCCGTCATGGGCTCCCCGTGCACGTGTTCCGGCTGGCGGGGATCTACGGCCCCGGGCGGAGCGCGCTCGACGCGGCGCGGGCGGGGGCGGCGCGGCGCGTCCGCCGCGAGGGGCTCGAGACCTCGCGGGTCCACGTCGACGACGCGGTCGACGCGCTCCTGGCGTCGATCGCGCGGCCCTGCCCGGGGGCCGTCTACGACCTGGCGGACGACCTCCCCGCGCCGCCGGACGAGGTCGTGGCCGAGGCCTGCGCGCTGCTCGGCGTGGCCGCCCCGCCCGTCGTGGACTGGGAGCAGGCTGGGCTCTCGCCCCTGGCGCGCAGCTTCTACGCGGACCGCCGGCGCGTCGACAACGCGCCCACGAAGGCCGCGCTGGGCTGGACGCCCCGCCACCCCGACTTCCGCGCGGGGCTGCGCGCGCTCCTCGCGAGCGAAGGTGCCGGCGCAGGAGGCCCGCCGTGAGCGCGCCCGGGCACGTGGCCGTCCTCCTCGACGGCGTGACCTACCTGCACGGGCACCGGGACCCGGTCCACACCGTGACCGAGAGCCAGGACGACCCGGGGCCGGCCGCGGCCGAGCGGGCCCTGCGCGAGACGATCGCGCGGCTCGAGGGCGCCCACGCACGCTTGCGCGCGGGCTTCGCCGCCGTGCGCTGGTGTCGCCTCCCCCGCGAGCCCGAGGGCGGCGCGCGCGAGGGGGCCGGGGACGCGGGCGCGTGGGTCGGGCCGGCCTACCTGTTCTCGTTCGAGGCGCGCGTCGCGGGGACGTTCGAGGTCGCGCTCGCGGGCGAGGACCCGGGCGACGACTGGGCCCCCCCGGCGTCCGCCTGACGGCTCCCGCCGGAGCGGCCGAATTCCGTGGAACGGGCCGGCCGCGCACCCGACCTGGGACCAAGCCCTCGTGAAGACGGGACGCCGCGGCGCGCTCGCCCTCCCGCGGCGCCTGGAGCAGCCCGACTGGCCCCAATCGTGAATGGGGTTACGAACGTTCCACCGTCGCGGCCCCTGCCGCTTCGGGGCGCGGCGCGCCGGTTGCTTCCACGGCGGTCGAGGAGACCCCCATGCTCTCGCTCCGAACCGCCGCTCGGTCCGCCGCCCTCCTCGCCCTGCTCGCCCTCCCGGCCGCCGCCGCGCCCGACGTGTCCGGAGGGTTCGAGCTGATCGGCGAGGACGCGGTCGGGCGCTACCGCGGGCGGGCGACCCTCGCGCAGGACGCGCAGGGCCGCGTCGAGGGGACGCTCACGCTCGAGTACGTGCGCTGGTCGTGGACCGCGCGCGCCTACGTGTCCACCGGCCGGTTCGGGGCCGCCCGCCTCGAGGGCCGCGTCGAGGGGCAGCACCTGCGCGGCGTGCGCCGCACGAACCCTGGGCTCGCGGGGTCGCTCGGGCTCGCCGGGCCGCACGACCGCGCGGTCCGCTACCGGATCTACGAGCGCGCCGGCCGGATCACGGCGATCCGCGCGGCGATGCCCGGCGGGTGGGAGCAGCTCCACCGGCACGCGCCGGCCACCGACGCGCGGACCCGCGACCTCCTCGCGCTGCGGGCCGAGCTCGAGCGCGCGGCGAGCGGCATGCTCTGGCTGAGCGAGTCGGACCACCCCTTCACCTGGGTCGCCTTCGACGGCGCCGCCGACCGCGTGCGCAGCGTCGCCGACTTCAAGGCGCTGCTCGGCGTCGAGGCCGCGCGCCCGGCCGAGGAGCGCACGCTCCTCCAGACCCTCGGCTGGCGCCTCGAGCACCAGCCGGGGGAGTCGCCGGAGGAGGCGGCCGAGGTCGACCGCTACCGCGCGCTCCGGGGCCTGCTCGAGGGCCGGCTCACCGAGGTCCGCGTCTATCGGGTGGGCGACCCGGACACGACGGCGTTCGGTGACCTGCTCGGCGCGATCGACGTGTTCATCGTCGGCCGGAACGCCCACGGCGACCTCGTCGGCCTGCGGACGGTCTCGGTCGAGACCTGACCGCGCTGGGCGCCGGGCTCAGGACGGCGTCGACCCCCGCTCGCCGGCCGCGGCCAGGCGGTCCGCCCCCGCCGCATCGCCGCGGCGCGCGGCCTGCCGGATCCAGCCGCCGGGGCCGTGCTCGGCGAACGCGAGCAGGGCGAGCGCCTCGCCGTGGCTGGCGGCCCGCCGCGGCGGGCGCAGCG
>JANJTH010000296.1 GCA_024711205.1 Planctomycetota bacterium
TCGTCGCTCGCGGCGCCGACCGGGGCGGACGCCCCCGCGGCCGGGGCAGCGGCCGTCGCCCCCGTGGGCGCCGGCCCGCCGGCGTCGCGGGCCGCGCGGAGCGCCGACACGAGCGCCTGCACGGCGGGGCCGCGGAGCTGCCAGGCGGCGCGGTTCACGACGAGGCGCGCCGTCGAGGCCTCGACCTCCTCGAGCACCTCGAGCCCGTTCTCGGCGAGCGTGCGCCCGGTCTCGACCAGGTCGACGATCACGTGCGCGAGCCCGAGCACCGGCGCGAGCTCGACCGAGCCCGAGAGCGGCACGACCTCGACCGGGCGCCCGCGGTCGAGGAAGAAGCGCGTCGCCGTGCGCGGGTACTTCGTCGCGACGCGCGTCGCCGCCTGCGCCGCGGTCGCCTCGAGCGCGCCCGGCGGGCCGGCGACCACGAGCCGGCAGCGCCCGAACCCGAGGTCGAGCGGCGCGAGCACGTCGCCGCCGCGCTCGCGCAGGACGTCGCCGCCGCACACGCCGAGGTCCGCCGTCCCGTGCTCGACGTAGACCGGCACGTCGCCCGGCTTCACGAGGAGCAGGCGCGCCCGCCCGGCCCGGTCGTCGATCCACAGCCGGCGCGTGTCGAGCTGCTCGCGGTCGACCTCGACCCCGGCGCGCGCGAGCAGCGCGAGCGCGGGCTCGAGCAGGCGCCCCTTCGGCAGCGCGATCGTGAGCCGGCCCGCGCCCGGCTCGCCCCCCGCCCCGGGCGTCACGGGGCCCCGGGCTGCGGGGCGTCGACCCGCACGACGCGCCCGGCGCGCCGCTCGGCCGCCGCCCGGCGGAACAGCGCCGCGAGGTCGTCGCCCGCGAGCGCGACGGGCGTCGGCGCGGCGGCGAGCGCCGGCCCCGCCGGGCCGTCCTCGGCCGCGCGCACGAGCGCGTCGAGCGCGAGCGAGAAGCCCACGGCCGGGAGGTCGCGCCCGAGCTGGGCCATGAGCCGGTCGTAGCGTCCGCCGCCGCCGAGCGGCGCCCCGAGCCCGGGCGCCCACACCTGGAACGTCAGCCCCGTGTAGTAGTCGTAGCCCGCGACGCGGCCCAGGTCGACCGCGAGCGCGCCCTCGAGCCCGGCCGCCGCCGCGCCGTCGAGCGTGGCCGCGAGGTCGTCGAGCGCGGCGCGCGAGGTCTCGTTGCGCACGAGCGCGCGCGCCTGCGCGAGGACCTCGCGCCCGCCCGAGAGCGTCACGAGGCGCGCCAGCTCGTCCACGCGCGCGGCGTCGGCCCGCCCCGCGAGCGCGCGCGCGATCCCGTCCGGGTCGCGCCGGTCGAGGTGCTCGCGCAGGTCCTCCGCGACGTCGGGCGGGAGCCCGAGCGCGCCCACGACGCCCGCGAGGAAGCCGACGTGCCCGAGGCTCAGGCGCGCGCCCCCGACGCCGAGCGCCGCGAGCGCCTCGCCGCACACGAGCAGGACCTCGAGGTCCGCCTCGAGCCGGTTCGTGCCCACGTGCTCGACGCCGAGCTGGTGCACGGCGCTCGACGCCCCGCGCCGCGGCGGGTCGAACCGGAACACGTCGCCCGAGTAGGCGAGGCGCAGGGGCGGGCGGTGCCCGCGCAGGCGCGTCGCGACGAGCCGCGCCACGAGCGTCGTGAGCTCGGGGCGCAGGGCGAGCAGGTTCCCCTCGGCGTCCGTGAACCGGTGCGTCCGCGGCGCGCGCGCCCGCCCGAGCCCGCCCGAGAACAGCTCGGCGTCGTCGAACACGGGGAGGAGGACCTCCTCGTAGGACCAGCCCGCGAACACGTCGAGCACGCGCCGCTCGACCGCGCGGCGCAGGCGCGCCTCGGCCCCGAAGAACGAGGGCACCCCGGCGGGGAGCCGGGCCAGCGCGGGCGGGGCGGTCACGAGGGGCCGATCCTACTCGCGCCCACGCCCGGTTTCGAGCCTCCGGGCCCTGGAAGCCCCGGGAGCGAGCGGTAGACTGCCCGGCGCCGCAGGCGCGCGCTCGCGCCGCGGATCGCTCGAGGCGGCCGCGGCGCGCGGCCGGGGTGCGAGGCCCTGTGACGGCGGAGCCCGACGACGACGCCGCCGACCTGGATGCGGACGAGGTCTCCGTCGCCGACGGGCGGGGCGGGCCCGACCGCGTGCCCAAGAGCGAGCGGATCCTCAACCTGATCGCGATCCTGCTCCGCGCCGACGGCCCGCTCCCGCTCACCGAGATCCTCGGCAAGGTCACGGGCTACGACGACGAGGCGACGCGCGACTCGCTCATGCGCCGCTTCGAGCGCGACAAGAAGGTCCTGCGCGACCTGGGCGTCCCGATCGAGCACGCGCCGGCCGGGCCGTTCGGGGTCGACGGCTACCAGATCCCGCGCGACGCCTACTTCCTCGACGAGGTCCGCCTCCCGCCCGAGTCGGGGCAGCTCCTGCGCGCGCTCTACGCCTGGGCCCACGCGGGCGGCGGCGAGCTCTCGGCCGACCTCCGCTCGGCGCTCGTGAAGCTCGGCTTCTTCGTCGAGGCGCCGGCGCAGGGCCCCGAGCGCGCGCGCGAGGCCGTCGAGCCGGGCGCCCCCGGCCGCGGCCCCGCGCGCGACGCCGGCCTCGGCGTCGAGGTCGGGCACAACCTCGAGGTCCTGAGCGAGGCCGTCATGCGCAAGAAGCGCGTGCGGCTGCGCTACCGCGCGATCGGCTCGGGCGAGACGACGACGCGCGAGGTCGACCCGTGGGGGCTCGGGTTCGCGAACCAGGCCTGGCACCGCGGCGGCGCGTGGTACCTCGTCGGCTGGTGCCACCTGCGGCGCGCGCAGCGCGTGTTCATGGTCCGGCGGATCGTGGGCGAGGTGAAGCTGCTCGCGGCCGAGCGCGACGCGCCCGACTTCGAGATCCCGGTCGGCTTCCGCGTCCGCGACCACGTGGGCCGCACGAGCTGGGAGCTCCAGGAGCTCGCGGGCGCCGTCGCGCCCGGCGGCGAGGCCGCCGCGAGCGAGGCCGCGCCGCGCGAGGTCACGCTGCGCCTGCCCGCGCCCGTGGCGAGCGAGGTGCGCGCGCTCGTCGCCTCGGCGCGGCCCGTGGGGCAGGAGGGCGACGACGTCCTCATGCGCCTGAGCGTGCGCCGGCTCCGCGCGTTCGCGAGCTTCCTGCTCCGCTACGGCCCGCTCGCGCAGGTCGTCGACGCGCCGGAGGTCGACGCGGCCCGGCGGGACGTCGCCCGGGCCCTGCTCGCGCGCTACGCCGACGCGCCCGCGCCGGCCGCGCCCGCGAGCGCGGCGCCCGCGCCGCCC
>JANJTH010000336.1 GCA_024711205.1 Planctomycetota bacterium
GCCGAGCAGCAGGCCGCGGCCGCGGAGGCGCGGGCCGGGGCCGCCGCCGGGGCCGCGGAGGCGAGCCTCGCGAAGGAGCGGGACGCGGCCCGCTCCGAGGCCGAGCGCGCCCAGGCGCGGGTCCGCGAGCTCGAGGGCGAGCTGAAGCAGGCGCGCGCAGCGAGCGCCGCCGCGAGCGCCGGCGGGGACCTCGGGCCCCGCGTCGCGGAGCTCGAGCGGGCCAACGCGCGGATCCTGGCCGAGGCGCAGGAGGAGATCGAGCGGCTGCTCGCGGAGCGCGCGGCGCTCCGCGACGAGCTCGAGAGCGCGGGCGACATGATCGAGCGCCTCGGCAAGGAGCTCGAGCTCTCCTAAGAGGAGCGGAACGGGGATTGCGGCTCGTCGTGGGCCTCCGCGGGCGATCATGCTGGCGCGGCGGTTATGACGGTTGGGGCAGAACGCCCCAGGGGTCGAGGGGGATCGTGTGGGCCGGACCGGCGTGGACCGCGGGGCGCTCGAGCTCGTCCGGGCTGGGCTCATCAGCTACCGGCAGCTCAACGAGGTGCACCGCCTGCTGGCGGAGACGGGCGGCGACCTCGAGCAGCTGATCGTCCAGCGGGGCTGGGCGACGCACGAGCAGCTCAAGGGGCGGCTGCGCCCCAAGGCGCCCGCGCGCCCCCGGCTCAAGCTCTCGCGCTCGCTCGACCTCGTGAAGGCGGGGCTGCTCAGCTTCAAGCAGCTCAACGCCTGCCACCAGGAGGCGCGGACCTCGAAGGGCGACAAGACGATCCTCGACATCGCCCTCGAGAGGGGCTTCGTCACCGACACGCAGCTCGCGACGCTGCCCCAGGAGGGCGCGCTCACGCAGCGCGAGGTCCAGAGCCGCCGGTTCTCCTCGTCGTGGGACCTGTTCCGGGCGGGCATGGTCAGCCTCAAGGCGCTCAACGAGTGCCACCGGCACATCAAGGTCGACGCGCCCGGCAAGTCGCTCAAGGAGGCGCTCGTCGAGCGCGGCTTCGTGACGCGCGAGCAGCTCGCGCAGCTCGAGGCGCGGGCCCGGTCCGGCGCCCCCGAGCCCGAGGCCGGCGCGCCCAGCAAGTTCATGGAGCGCTACGCGAGCGAGCTCGCCGCGATCCCGCCGGCGCTCCGCGAGGAGCTCCGCCGCGAGCACCTGCGCTCGCGCGGGCTCGACCCCGCGACCGAGGCCCCGGCGCGCCCCGCTCGCAAGAAGACGGCGCGGCGCCCGGCCGAGGCCGCGCCTGGAGGGCCGGGCGGCGACGTCGCGGCGCGGGCGCCCGCGGACCGGCCGCCGGCCGAGCCCCGCCGGGCCCCCGCCCCCGCGCCGGTCCCGGAGGGCGAGGACGAGGACCTGCGCTCCGCGCGGACGATGATGGACTTCTCGGAGGACGAGGAGGCCGAGGGCGAGGGCGAGGACCTGCGCTCCGCGCGGACCTTCATGGACCTGGGGGAGGACGAGGAGCCGGAGGGGGAGGGCGAGGACGCCGACTTCCGGGCCGCGCGGACCTTCATGGACATGGGCGAGGGCGCGGAGGGCGCGGAGGGCGCGGAGGACGAGGACTTCCGGGCGTCCCGGACCGTCATGGACCTCTCGGAGGACGAGGAGGAGGCCGGCGAGGGCGAGGGCGAGGGCGACGACTTCCGGGCCGCGCGCACGTTCATGGACCTCGGCGAGGAGGGCGCGGCCGAGGAGGAGGAGGACGTCGACTTCCGGGCCGCCCGGACGTTCATGGACGCCGGCTCGGACGCGGGGCCCGTCGACGAGGAGGACGCGGAGCTCCGCTCGGCCCGCACGATGATCGAGGCGGGGCCCGACGAGGAGGCGCCGGACGGCAGCTTCGGGCCGCGGACCTTCATGGACCTGGCCGGCCTCAAGGAGGACGCGGGCTCGTCCAACTTCCAGGCCACCTCCACGAAGGTCGACCTGGCGCCCTCGGGCGGGGGCCGCCGCACGTTCCTCGACGACTCGCAGGTCGCGGTCGGGCAGACCTTCATGGACATCGCCGACGCGGGGCCGGGCGGCGACTCGAGCCCGGGCTCGGGCTCGTCGACGCACGCGGGCGGGCGGGGCGGGTCCTCGACGCAGGTGGGCGGCCGGACCGAGGTGGACGCCTCCGGCGCGCCGAGCTCCACCGAGGTCGGCAAGACGTCGTCGTCGGGCGACAGCAAGTCGGGGAAGAGCAGCGCGGGCGCCGCCGGCTCGAGCAGCGCCTCGGCCGCGAGCAGGACGGAGGCCGACCGGGGCGCCAAGAAGGACCCGAAGAAGAAGAAGAAGGAGGACGAGGACGCCTACAGCCACCCGCTCGTGGGCAAGGCGATCGGCGGCTGCCGGATCGTCAAGAAGCTGGGCGAGGGCGGCATGGGCGCCGTGTTCCTCGCCGAGCACATGCGCCTCAAGCGGCAGTCGGTGATCAAGGTCGTCCCGGCCCACCTCTCGAGCAACAAGCAGCTCATCGCCCGGTTCCAGCGCGAGGCGCAGGCCGCGGCCGTGATCCAGCACCCCAACGTCGTCAACGTGTTCAACGTCGGCGAGGAGAACGGGGTCCACTACATCGAGATGGAGTTCGTCGACGGCTCGGCCCTCGACTCGAAGCTCAAGGGCAACAAGACGCTCGACCAGGGCGAGGCCGTGCGGATCATCAAGGACTCGTGCAAGGGCCTCGCGGAGGCCCACAAGCACGGGATCGTCCACCGCGACATCAAGCCCGACAACATCATGCTGACCCGCAAGGGCCAGGTGAAGATCGCGGACTTCGGCCTCGCCCGCGCCTCCTCCGAGGACATGGAGCTCACGAAGGTCGGGCAGATCCTCGGCACGCCGGCCTACATGTCGCCGGAGCAGTGCCAGGGCAAGCCCACCGACAGCCGGTGCGACATCTACTCGCTGGGGGCGACCTTCTACGCCATGGTCACCGGGAAGCGCCCGTTCTCGGGCGCCTCCGTCATGGAGATCATGCAGAAGCACATCGACGAGGAGCCGATCTCCCCGCGCGAGCTGAACCCCGACCTCTCGGTCCAGGTCGCCAAGATCATCCTCAAGATGATGGCGAAGAAGCCCGAGGACCGCTACCAGACGGCCGAGGACGTCGTCGCGGCGATCGAGCAGTTCCAGCGCGAGGAGGGGACGGAGCACCTCGAGGAGGTCCAGCGCGCGCTGGGGGCTCGCTACCGGATCCTCAAGAAGCTCGGCCAGGGCGGCATGGGCGCGGTCTACTCGGCCCGCGTGGAGGAGGCGACCGACAAGCTCCCGCAGGGCACGGTCGTCGCGATCAAGGTCCTGAACAAGGACGTGGGCGAGGAGGACGTGACGCGCTTCCGCCTCGAGGCGGAGCTCGCGCAGCAGATCGACCACGACAACATCGTCAAGGTCCTCGACTTCCACATCGGCGACCCGATCCACTACATCGTCATGGAGTACGTCGAGGGCGAGAGCGTGCGGGACATCATCCGCGCCCGCAAGACGCTCCCCGAGAAGGACGTGATCCGGATCGGGCGCGAGGTGGGCAAGGGCCTGGTCCGGGCCCACTCGCTCTCGATCATCCACCGCGACATCAAGCCCGACAACATCATGATCTCGAAGACCGGCGCGGTGAAGATCGCCGACTTCGGCATCGCGAAGCACATGGAGGCCCAGAGCGAGGTCACGCAGGCGGGGTTCCTCGTCGGCACGCCCCACTACATGTCGCCCGAGCAGTGCAGCGGCAAGTCCGACTACAAGGTGACCGGGCAGGCCGACATCTACGCGCTCGGCGGCACGCTCTACTTCATGGCGACCGGCCAGCGCCCGTTCGAGGGCGACACGCAGCACGCGATCGTGCTCCAGCACGTGAGCAAGCCCCCGACGCCGCCGCGCGAGGTGAACGCCGAGCTGTCCGAGGGCCTCAACAACGTGATCCTCAACATGATGGCGAAGAAGCCGCCCCGGCGGTACGCCACCATGCAGGACGTGCTCGCCGAGCTCGAGCGCGTCGAGCGCGGGCAGACGCCCAAGAAGCGGCGCGGGATCGATGTGCCGCTCGAGGAGGCGGGCGCGGCGAAGCGCTTCGCCGGGGCGGTCGTCGGCGTCGTGCTCATGCTCACGCTCTCAGTGTTCGGCGTGTGGTACGCGCGGCGCCTCGAGCAGCAGGAGCAGCAGCAGACCCTCGCCGCGATGCAGAAGGCCTGGGAGGAGGGCGTCGCGCCCGTGCGCGCGCGCGCGCGAGAGCTCGAGCACGGCGCCGCGGCCAGCGCCTACGGCCAGCTCGTGGCGCGCGTGCGCGGCATGGACATCACGGGCGACGACACGCTCTACAAGCGCGGCGGCCTCGACGTCCTCGCGCAGCGGCTCGAGCAGGAGCTCGGCGGGGAGCGGGCGCTGCGCGACCAGCGGGCGCAGGCTGCGCGGGCGCGCGGCGAGGAGGCGCTCGGCGAGCTCGACCGGGTGGCGAAGGCCTACAAGGCGTCGTTCGAGCGGGCGGCGGAGCAGGCCGGCAAGGGCGGCGCGCGGCTCGAGGCGCGCGCGCTCGATGGCGACCCCGTGGCGGCGGGGCGGCTCGCGCTCGCGCCCCTGTTCGAGCTGCGCGACACGCTGGGCGACACGTCCGAGCGCGCCTGGGCGAGCGAGCGGATCCCCGAGGTCGCGGCGCGGCTCGAGGCGCTCGGGCGCGACGTGCTGCAGGGCTTCGTGCGCGACGTCGAGGCACGGGACTTCCCGCTCCAGCTCTACCGCGAGGCGGCGGGGCGCCTCGGCGACCTGAAGCAGAGCTGGCCCGAGCGGGTCGAGCTCGACGTCGAGCGAGGCTGGGTCGTGGCCCTCCCGGTCGGCGAGGCGCTCGGCCAGAAGCTCGAGGAGGTCAACGTCCGCGAGCGGACGGAGATGGCGAGCCCCGTGCTCCGGCAGATGCGCGACAAGTACTTCGAGGCGCGCCGGACGCTCGAGGAGGAGCGGGCCCGGATCGCCCAGGCGGCGACCCGCGGCGAGGACCGGCCGATCGACTACCGGACGGTGATCGGCGCCTTCGAGGACGTGATCGCGCTGACCCTCGGCGACGAGGGCCAGCAGCTCATGCGCGAGGGGCTCACCTCGAAGCACCAGCAGCCGGCGGAGGCCGAGATCCGCACGCTGCGCCGCGAGCGGCAGGACCGCGTCCGGGCGCGGCTCGACGCGCTCGGCGAGCGGGTCGCGGGCCTCGAGGGCAAGCCCTTCGCGGCGGCCCCGTTCGCCTCGACGGTCGCGGCGGTCGAGCTCGCGCAGGTCGAGCTGCGCGACCTCTACCGGGCGGACGACCCCCAGCGGGACGTGGTCCAGGGCGAGCTCCAGCGGCAGCTCGACGCCGTCCTGCGCCGCGCGGCGGACGCCTGGCGGGCCGAGGCCGCCGAGCTCGACGAGGTGGCGTGGGTCCAGCGCCGGTTCCTCGTCGCGAACCGCCGGTTCGACCAGGTGCTGCGCGACCCCGAGAAGGCGGTCCGGACGGTCGTGGGGGGCCGCACGATCCAGGACGAGGCCCGGGAGCTCCAGGGGCGGCTCGCGACGAACCTCCGCCTGCTCGAGACCGAGGGGCCCGAGCCGTACGCGGTCCGCGTCCCGGCCGGGCGGTACCCGGTCGGGAGCGACGACAGCGGCTACCCGAACGAGGGGCCGCGCCACGACGTCGAGGTCCCGCGCGACCTGTTCGTCGATCGGCTCGAGGTGCGCGTCAGCGACTACCTGCTGTTCCTCCAGGCCACCGCCGAGGGGCGCCCTCCGCTCGAGTCGGACGTGGGGTCGCCGGGGGTGCTCGCCCGGCGGCACAACCTCACGCCCTTCTGCCACCCGGAGGAGCCGCCGTCGGCCACCGGGCACGCGCCGGCCTACCTGCTGCGCCGCGGGCCCGACGGGCGCCTCGTGCTCGACGAGCGGGGCCGGGCGCAGTTCGCGGACGTCGACCCGAGCCGCCCCGTCGTCAACGTGACCTGGTACGACGCCTGGGCGTTCGCGCGCTGGGCCGGCAAGCGCCTCCCGACCGAGCGCGAGTGGGAGGTCGCGGCTTCGGTCGACTTCCTCACGGGCGCCAAGCGGCGCTTCCCCTGGGGCGAGGCGTTCGACCGCACGCTGCTCGCGTGCGCGCGGCAGCACGACGTCTGGAGCCCCGACTCGCTGCCGGCCGCGGGGAGCAACCTGGGCTCGGCCAGCGCGTGCGGCGCGCTCGACCTGGCCGGGAGCGTCCTCGAGTGGACCGAGGACCGCTACCAGCCCTACGACGAGGCGCGGCGCGACGTGGACCCCGACTTCGGCCCGCGCTTCCGGGTGATCCGCGGGGGGAGTTACGTCGACTACTACGAGGAGTCCTTCCGGACGACGATCCGCAAGCGCGCCCAGCCGGGTGAGGCGCGCCTCGACGTCGGCTTCCGCTGCATTCGAGAGGGCCAGTGAAGCGCGCGAGGGCGAAGGGCACGCGGCGCGGGGCGCCGGTGCGGGGCCGCAGGCCGGCCCGGTGGGCCGCCGCCGCGGTCGCGGCGGGGGTCTTGGCGTGGGCGCTGCCCGCGGGCTGCGCCTCGGGCGAGGAGGCGGGCGACCGGACGCGGCGGATCCCCCTCGACGACGACGGGCTCGCCGAGGGGGACCTCTCGCGGGTGCCGGCGCTCGCGCAGGTGTTCGGGGAGCCGCGCCGCTACCCGTTCACCCTGGCCGTGGCCCCGCTCTACGTGGAGTGGTCGGACGGCGGGCGCCAGGAGGGCGCGTCGACGGTCCACGCCGAGACGCTCGCGAGCCCGATCCCGGGGGTCGACCCGCGGGGCCACCGGCAGGCGACCGCGTGGCCCGCGGACCGCGACCCGCCCGACGAGGAGGTCGCGATCGCGCGCGCGACGCGCGAGGGCGTCGAGCAGCGCGCGGCCGGCGAGGCCTCGGCGCCCGGGGCCGCCGCGGCTCCGGGCGCGG
>JANJTH010000400.1 GCA_024711205.1 Planctomycetota bacterium
CGCGCTGGCGCGCGCGCTCGCGGCCGGGCCGCTGTAGGACGCGTCAGGGCCCGGGCGGCGCCGGGGCCAGCCCGGGCGCCGGGCGCTCGGGCGGCGCGCAGGCCGGGCCCTCGCACGAGGAGTAGGCCTGCGCGCCGGCCGTCGCGAGGACCTGGCCGTCGCGGCTCCCGTCCCGGTAGACGGTGATCCCCTTGCAGCCCAGGTCCCAGGCCAGGCGGTAGGCGGCGGCCACGTCGTCGGGCCTCGCCTCGCGCGGCAGGTTGATCGTCTTCGAGACGGCGTTCTCGACGTGGCGCTGGAAGGCGGCCTGCATGCGCACGTGGTCGGCGGGCGCGACCTCGTGGGCCGTGCGGAGGCGCCGCGCGAGGTCGTCGGGCACGCCCGGCGCGCCCGCGAGGCGCCCCGTCGCGAGCACGTGCGCGCGCACGGCCTCGCTCCAGCACCCGCGCGCCCGGCACAGGCGCTCGACCGCGGGGTGCACGACCTCGAGCCGGCGCGCGCCGTCGAGCGCGAGCCGGCGGTAGGCGAGCGCGTAGAGCGGCTCGATCCCCGACGAGCAGCCGGCGAGGAGCGCGATCGTCCCCGTGGGCGCGATCGTGGTCACGGTCGCGTTCCGCAGCGGCGGGAGGCCCTGCGCCTCGAGCCGCGAGCCGGGCCAGGCGGGGAACGGACCGCGCTCGACCGCGAGCGCGGCCGAGGCCGCGCGCGCCTCGGCGAGCAGGAAGGCCATGAGCCGGTCGGCGAGCGCGCGCGCCGGCTCGGCGTCGTAGGGCAGCCCGAGCGCGACGAGGAGGTCGGCCCAGCCCATGACGCCGAGCCCGACCTTGCGGTTGGCGCGGGTGACCCGGTCGATCTCGGGCAGCGGGAACGTGTTCGCCTCGATCACGTCGTCGAGCAGGCGGACCCCGAGCCGCGCGGCCTCGCCGAGCCTCGCCCAGTCGATCCGGTCGCCGGGCGGGGCGCCCTCGGGGACCTCGGGGCGGAGGAACTTGCCCACGTCGACGCTGCCCAGGTTGCACGACTCGTAGGGGAGGAGCGGGAGCTCGCCGCAGGGGTTCGTGCTCTCGATCGCGCCCTGGGTCGGGGTCGGGTGGAGCGCGTTGATCCGGTCGAGGAACACGAGCCCCGGGTCGCCCGTGGCCCAGGCCGACTCGGCGATCGCGCGCCAGACCGCGGGCGCGGAGAGCTGGCCGAGCGCGACGCCCGTGCCCGGCCGGGCCGGGTCCACGCTGCGCGGGTCGAGCAGGTCGTAGTCGGCGCCGCGCGCGAGCGCGTCCATGAAGGCGTCGGTGACGCCGACCGAGATGTTGAAGTGCGTGAGCTCGCCCGGCCGGCGCTTCGCGTCGACGAGCTCGAGCACGTCGGGGTGGTCGACGCGGAGGATCCCCATGTTCGCGCCGCGCCGCACGCCGCCCTGGTGGACCGCCGCCGAGGCCGCGTCGAACACGCGCATGAAGGCGACCGGCCCGGACGCGGCCCCGCCCGTGGCGAGCGGGGCGCGCTGCGGGCGGAGGCGCGAGAACGAGAAGCCCGTCCCGCCGCCCGTCTGATGGATCCGGGCCGCGTGCTTGACCGCGTCGAAGATCGCCTCGAGGTCGTCGGCGACCGGGAGCACGAAGCAGGCGCTGAGCTGGCCGTGCGGCCGGCCGGCGTTCATCAGCGTGGGCGAGTTCGGCAGGAGCTCGCGGCGCGCCATGGCGTCGTGGAACCGGCGCGCCCACGCCTCGGGGTCGCCCCCCCAGCGCGCCTCGGCGGCGGCGACGCCGCGCGCGACCCGCCACAGCGCCTCGTCGGGCGTCTCGCGCCCGCCGCCGGGGCGGGGGCGCAGGTAGCGCGCCTCGAGGACCGCGAGGGCGTTGTCGTCGAAGGCCGGCGTCGGGCTCCCTGGGGCGGACACGCGGGCGGAGCGTAGCCCGGGCCGGGGCCGGCGTCCATGCGCGGGCTGGCCGCGTCCGCGGGGGCGCGCGCCCCGGCCCGCGCCGTTGGGTATGCTCGGTCGCGCGGGCCCCAGGGCGGTCATCGCCAGCTCGCCAGGAGCAGCCATGTCGCCCCTCGAGATCGAGTTCCTCGACGGCGCGCCCCTCATGGAGCTGGGCGCCCGGACCCGGATCCGGATGCTCCAGCGCGACGCCGAGGGCGACCTGAACCCGGTGCGCCTCTCCGACGTCGCGTTCACCTACTCGCCGCTGCCGTGGGGGCGCGTGGCGCCGACCGCCGACCCGGCCGTGGGGCTGCTCGAGGTCGTCGAGGTCGTCGAGTCGGAGGACCTGCTCCTCGCGCCGACGTTCAGCATCTCGGCGAGCCTGAGCCACTTCACGGGCCAGACCTTCCAGAGCGAGCGCCGCGTCCGGCTCGTCGCGGCGGCCGTCGAGGTCGAGCTCGGGTTCGAGGTCGGGCAGAACGGCAAGTTCCGTCCGTTCCGCGCGGCCGACCTGAAGCAGCCGATCGACTGGGCGCAGGCGCGGACGGGCGACCCGAAGACCCAGACGCTCGTCGTGCGCGACGGCGTCCCCTTCGTGCGGCTCACCTCGATCGAGGCCTGGCCGGTCGAGGTCTCGATCCGGTTCCCGAACGGCGAGACGGCCTCGCTCGAGGTCGACGGGCGCCTCGTCGCGCGCCGGCCCGGCGAGGCGCCCGCGCCCGTCGCAGCGCCCGCGCCGGTCGCGACGCCCGCGCCCGCGCCCGTCGCCG
>JANJTH010000311.1 GCA_024711205.1 Planctomycetota bacterium
TCGAGCGCCGCGCGCCCGTCCGTCTCCCCGCGCCAGCGCGCGCAGGCGGCCGCGACGGCCGGGTCGGCGAGGGCCGCGCCGAGCCGGGCCTCGAGCGCGCGCCGGTCGCCGGGTTTGGCCCAGCCGCCGACGCCGAGGCGCGCGACGCGCGTCGCGTTGTCGGGCTGGTCGAACCCGAACGGCACGACGAGCTGGGGGGCGCCGGCCGCGAACGCCTGGGCCAGGGTCCCGACCCCGCCGTGGTGGACGAGCGCCGCGGCCCGGGGGAGCACCTGCCCGAGCGGCGCCCACGTCGCGTGGTGCGCCCAGGCGGGCAGCGGCGCGGGCACGTGCTCGGCGTAGCGCGAGAGCAGGAGCGCGCGCCGCCCGAGCCGTCCGCAGGCCGCGAGCGCGTCCTCGAACAGGCGCCGCGCGTGGCGGTTGGCCGACCCCGGCGTGACGACGACGGGCGGGGGGCCGCCCGCGAGGAACGCCTCGAGCGCGGGCCCCGCCGGCTCGTCGCCCGCGTCCTCGCTGAGCGGGAAGCCCGCCTGCGTGACGGGGGCCGGCCAGTCGGGGCGCGGCGCGCCGAACCACGCCGGGAACAGGCACAGGACGCCCTGGGGCGAGTTGAGCCAGGCGCGGAACGGGCGGCGCACCGGCGGGAGCCCGAGCTCGCGGCGGACCGCGTTCAGGCCCGGGCAGGCGTGGCGGTCGATCACGAGCCGGTCGAGCAGCCACCACAGCGCGCGCTTGGTCCACACGGGCCACGAGGTCAGCGCGAGGCCCGGCGCGACCACGACCTCGTGCGCGGTGCGGATCGCGCTCGGCGCCAGGTGCACGGTGAGCGCCGGCAGGCCGTGGCGCTCCTCGAACAGGCGCGCGCCCCAGGCGATCGTGTGCCCGACGACGACCGTGCGCCCCGGGGCGTGGAGGTCCTCGAGCGCGGCGTGGAGCACGCGCGCGCCCTCGCCCAGGATCCCGAGCACGAGCGCGAGCCCGCGCCGCGCGTCCCACATGCCGGGGTCCCGCGTGACCTGGTCGTACTCCTCGGCCGAGATCGTGGCGCGGAACCCCAGCCCGGCGCGCGCGGCCGCGCCCGCGAAGGGCGCCGCGGTGACGAGCACGACCTCGTGCCCGCGCGCTGCGAGCGCGCGCCCGAGGCCCAGGAACGGCAGCACGTCCCCGTGCGACCCGACCGGCGTGAGCAGCACGCGCCGCGGCGCGACCACGAGGCACCTCCGGGCGCGGGGCGGCCGGCGCCCCGCCGCGGCCGCGGAGCGTCGGCCCCGCCGGGGGCGCGCGCAACCCCCACCGTCCGCCCCGGCGGCTGGCGCCCGCCCCCGGCGACCCGCCCGCGTGTGCGATAACGCGGCGCCATGACGGCCGCCATCCCGCCCGCCCAGCCCGCCACCGACCGCCCGAGCCCAGACCCCCCGAGCCCAGACCGCCCGAGCCCCGACGAGGCGCCGTCCGCGGCGCACGCCCCGATCGGCTCGCGCCTCGACCTCGAGCAGAGCCGGCGGCCCTCGCGCAAGCCGTGGCGCCGGCTGCGCGGCTGGCTCTCGTCGGCGGTCGTCGGGCTCGCGGCCTGGGTGATCCCGCGCCTCTACACCGGCTACTGCCGGCTCGTGTGGGCCACGAGCCGGATCGACGGCGGCGGGCGCGAGTTCATGGAGGCCGTGACCGTGAAGCACGGCCGCTTCGTCGCGCTCCTCTGGCATCAGGAGGTGTTCACGGTCGCCTGGTCCTGGCGGCGCCACGGCGGCTACACGCTCGCGAGCGTGGGCAACTTCGGGCGGATCATCACGCGCATGCTCGAGCGCTGCGGCTTCCAGGTGTTCCGCGGCGGCTCCTCGACGGGCACGCGGCGCAAGCTCGCCGTCGTCCCGGTCATGACCGAGCACATGCTCCGCACGCCCGACCCCGTGCTCTACGGCGTCACGGTCGACGGGAGCCACGGCCCGCCCTTCCGGCTCAAGATCGGCATGCTCCGGGTCGCGCGCGCCTGCCGGGCCCCGATCGTGCTCGCCCGCTGCTGGTACGCGCGCCGCCTCGAGCTGCCGACCTGGGACCGCACCGGCTTCCCGCTCCCGTTCAACCGGATCAGCCAGCGCATGATCGGCCCGTACTGGATCCCGCCCGACGCGACGACGGCCGACCTCGAGCGCCACCGCGAGTTCCTCGAGGCCGAGCTCAACGAGCTCGCGGCCCTCAGCTACGAGGACGTCGACCGGCGGCCCTTCACCCCGCCGCCTGGCTTCCCGTCCGGGTTTCGCCGGCGCTGGCACCCCCGCTCGCCCGGCCTGGCCATGAGCCCGCACGACCACGCGCTCGACGACCCGCCCCCCTGGGCCTGCCGCGCGGGCGAGCCGATCGAGGCGCCCGCGCCCGACGACGAGGCGTAGGCCCGGCGCTCGTGTGAGGTCCGCGCCGCGCTCGGCCCGCGTCGGGCCGACCTCCCTCCGGTCGGGAGGCCCGCCACGGCCCTCGCGCGGCGCTCAGGCCGGCTCGACCAGGCCCGCCAGGCGGGCCTCGCAGGCGGGGAGGTCGCGGTCGACGGCGAGGAGGCCGAGGACCACGCGCGCGTGCGAGGGGTCGTTCGTGCACACGAGCCCGCGGTCGGCGCGCGGCGGGTCGCCCGCGGCCTCGAGCGTCGGGCGCGCCGACGCCGCCGCGCCGAGGGCCTCGAGGTCGGCGAAGCCGGCGCGCCGGGCGGCGCCGCGCGTGACGAGGCGCCACAGGCCCACGCGGCCCGGGCGCAGGCGGCGCGCGAACGCGAGCGCGACGGCGCCGAACGTCGCGCGCGGGTTCGTCTCGACGAGCGGGCGCAGCGCCGGGCGGCCGGCGGCGTCGGCGTAGACGAAGGCGTCGATCCCGGCCGGGCCGCGGTAGCCGGCCGCGGCGAGCGCGCGCCCGACCGCGCGCGCCGTCGCGTCGAGGACGTCCCAGCCCGCGAGCGCCTGTCCGCCGTCGCCCGTGAGCAGGCGCAGGACGGGGCCCGGGAGCCCGACTCCCGGCGGACCCACGACGTGCCCGGCGTATTGCCCGCGTCGGTCGGTCAGGAAGCGCGTCACGCCGAGCACGCGGACCTCGCCCTGACCCGCGTCGCCGCCCATGTCGTCGTCCACCCCGCCGCCCGTGTCGCCTCCCGGGCCGTCGCCTGGGCCGTCGCCCGCGTCGTCGCCCGGGCCGTCCGCCTCGCGCGCGGACCGGCGGCTCCCGGCCGGGGCGTCGCTCGACCCGTCGCCGGCGCCTCCGGCGTGCTCGCCGTGGCGGCGCGCGCGTGCGCGCGGAGGGCCGCCCGACTCCGGCCCCACGACGAGCTGGACCGACAGGTCGACGAGGCGCGCGAGCCAGGGCTCGACGACGAGCGCACCCTGGGTCGCGAGCACGCGCGCGGCCCAGGCTGCCTCGTCGTCCGTGAGCGCGGCCGTGCGCCGCGCGCCGCGCCCGCTCGTGCCCCAGGGCGCCTTGAGCACGGCCCAGCCCGGCCCGCCCGCGGCGCGCGACGCGGCCGCGCAGGTGGCGACCGCCGCGCGTGCGGCGTCGAGGTCCGAGACGACGGCCGCGGGCCAGACCTCTGGCGTGAGCGCCGGGCCCACGAGCGGGGCCCAGGCCGGGTTCGCGTCCAGCAACTCGCGCAGCCGCGCCGCCGACCACGCCTTCGAGGCGACCGCGCGGACGACGGCGAGCCCCGCCGCGTCGGGGAGCGCGGCCCGTGTCTGCCCGTCGGCCCGTGACTGCCCGTCGCTCGGCCCCATTGCGGTCTGCGCGCCTTCGGACGTCGCCCCGCCCGCGAGCGGGCCCAGCAGGCGCGCCGTCTCCGGCGTCCAGGCCCACGGCGCCAACCCGCCCAGCGCCCGCCCGCGCAGCCGCGCGACGGCGCTCGCGACCTGCCGCTCCAGGTGGAGCCCTCCCCCCGCGGAGCTCTTCCCGTTCCCGTTCCCGTTCCCGTTCCCGTTCCCGTTCCCGTTCCCGTTCCCGCGGTCTCGCGAGGCCCCCTCCCCCTTCTTCCCTTGCCCTTGCCCTTGCCCTTGCCCTTGCCCTCCCTCTTCTCTTCCCTCTCCCCCCTCTTCTCTTCCCTCCTCCTCCTCCCCTCCGTCCCCCGCGACGAGCTCCGGCAACCGCAGCCCGCCGGCGGCCATCCGGGCCGCCCACGCCGGCGTCGGCGCGCGCGCCACGACCGCCACGTCGTCGTCGTGGCCGAGCAGCGCCGCGGTCGGCCCGAGGTCCTGCGCGAGCTCCGCCGCGGCCCGCCCGAGCGACCCCTCCCCGCTCTCGCTCTCGCTCTCGCCCTCGCCCGAGCCCGCGCCCGCGGCCCCCCAGGCGTCCTCCGCCCCGGGCCAGAACAGGTGCACGCGCGGCGGCCGCCCGCGCGAGGCGGCGGCCACCTCGAGCGCGTCGACGATCGCCCCGGGCACGCCCG
>JANJTH010000318.1 GCA_024711205.1 Planctomycetota bacterium
GGCGGGGCGCCGGCCGCGCCGGAGGCCCCCGGGGCCGCCGCCGCCTGGGCGGCGAGCTGCTGGCGCTGCCACTGCCCGTAGGCGAGGTAGGCCCCGCCCCCGAGCCCGCCCAGGAACACGAGGCAGCAGCACAGGCCGGCCGCGAGCCGGAACAGCGTCCCGAACAGCCCGCCGCCGCCGCCCGGGACCTCGCCGCCCTCGACGCGGACGGCGTCCACGCCGTCGACGCGGGCGAGGTTCGTCGGCCCGGCGACCGAGGCGGCGAACGGGCCGGCGCGGAACGCGACGATCCGGCAGCGCGGGGCGAGGAAGTTCACGGTGTTGTAGTGCTGGCGCGTGATCTGGGAGTACTCGATCCCCTGGATCCGGCAGGTGCCCTCGACGACGGCGACGACGTGGTCCATGTCGTTCTCCTCGAACGGCAGGCCCGTGGCCTCGGCCATCTTCGCCGCGGCGGCCTCGAGCGAGGGGTCGAGGACGCACCCGACCGGGACGCCGTTCACGGTCGGGATGTACGTGTAGCCCGACCCGTCGTAGTCCCAGCCGGCGCGGTTCTGGAAGCCCTCGATCTTGACGAGGCGGCCCTTCCAGGCGTCGATCGCCTCGACGCACGCGGTCGGGTCGATCGTCCCCGCGTCGGAGAACTCGCCCGCGAGCTCGGGCCAGGCCTGGTCGGCGGCGACGGTGCAGCGCGCGAGCAGGTCGCGCCGGGCCTGGTCGGCGGCGTGGTTCTGCTCCTCGAGCGACTTCACGAGCGCCTCGATCGCCTGGAGCGTGGCCGCGTGGCGGTCGCTGCCCTCGTAGCGCTCGAGGTTGTTCGTGAGCCCGCGGACCTTGTCGACGAGGTCCTTCGGCTTCTCCTGCCGGCGCCGCTCGGCCTCGTCGAGGAGCGCCTTGACCGCGTCGCACAGGCGGTCGGACGCCTTGCGGCGGACGGCCGCGACCTCGTCGACGATCGCCTTCGCCTCGGGGTCCTGCGCGGCGCGCGCCGCGAGCTTCTTGTAGGGCTCCGAGTCCATGAGCCCGTCGGCCACGCGGTAGCGGCCCTTCGTCTTGTCCATGTCGAACTGCCCGAACGGGCGCCAGGCGTCCCAGGTGGGCCCCGCCTCCTGCTCCCAGCCGGCCGAGTCCTGCGCCTGCTCCTGCGCCTGCTTCCAGCGGGTCCTCACGCCGTCGAGCAGCTCCTGGCGCTCGTTCTGGGCGATCCGCGCCTCGAGGTCCGACTTCGCCTTCGCGAGCCGCTGGGTCGCCGGGGCCTTGCGGGGGTCGGCCGCGGGGACCTGTTCGAGCTCCTTCGCGGCGAGCTCGTGCGCGCGGTGGAGCTCGTCGTAGTAGCGGACCTCGCGCTTGCCGGCGAGCCACTCCTCGATCGAGACGACGTGCTTCTCGGCGCGGCCGAGGCGCGTCGTCGCGTCGCGCTTGATCGCCTCGACCCGGGCGTCGGCGAACTTCTTCTCCCAGGCCGCGCGCTCCTCGGGCGAGAGCGCCTGCGCCTCGGGCGAGGCCATGGCCTCGCGGAAGGTGTCCATGCGGCCCTCGACGGTCTGGAGGTGCGCGGTCGACTCCTGCGGGCGCTCGAACAGGGTCTCGATCGGCGAGTAGACGCGCCCGAGGCGCTTGTGGGCGCGGTCGCGGTCGTATTCGCGCTGCAGGTCGGCCGCCTGCTTGCGGAGCGCCTCGCGCCGGGCGAGGAACGGGGCCTTCTTCGCGTCGTCGAGGCCCTCGAGGTCCCGGTCGAGCCGCTCGAGCGTGCGGAGGGCCGAGTCGATCCGGTTGCCCTTGAGGTCGCCCTCGGCGCTCGAGAGCGTGCGCTCGGCCGAGCGCTCGTCGGCGCGGACGGGCGGGGCCGCGAGCGGGAGGCTGAGGAGCGCGGCGAGCAGGCAGGGGGTCAGGCGACGGGCGGCGAGCATGGGACCTCGGCGGGCCCCGGGAAGGCGCTGGGGGCCACGCCGCCGGAGACGTTACTCCGCGCGGTTCCGGTCGCAAGCGGGCCACAGCGCGTCGCCCCCGACGGCGGCGGCCGAGCCCACGCCGCACAGGGCCATGGCGAGCGCGAGCTCGTCGCGGAGGAGCTCGAGCGCGCGCGCGGCGCCGGCCTCGCCGGCGGCGGCCAGGCCCCACAGGGGCGCGCGGCCGACGAGGACGGCGCGGGCGCCGAGGGCGAGGGCGCGGAGCACGTCGACGCCCCGGCGCACGCCGCCGTCGACGAGGACCTCGCAGCGCCCGGCGACGGCCTCGACCACGCGCGGGAGCGCGTCGGCGGTCGCGGGGGCGCCGTCGAGCTGCCGGCCGCCGTGGTTCGAGACGACGACGGCGCGCGCGCCGTGCTCGACCGCGCGGGTGGCGTCGTCGGGGCGGACGACGCCCTTGACGAGCAGCGGCAGGCGGGTGACCCCGGCGAGCCAGGCCAGGTCGTCCCAGCGCAGGTCGGGGTCGATCAGGCGCTCGAAGTACGCGGCGAGCCCCGAGCCGCCCGGGACCTGCCCCACCGCGCCGTGGCCGGCGGCGAGCACGTTGGCCGCTTGCACGCCCTCCGGCAGGTGGAACCCGTGCCGCGCGTCGTCGTCGCGGCGGCCGAGGCGGGGCGAGTCGACGGTGAGCACGAGCGCCCCGCACCCCGCGGCCTCGGCGCGGGCGACCAGGTCGCGGGTGAGCCCCCGGTCGCGGTACACGTAGAGCTGGAACCACACGGGTCCACGCGCGGCCGCGACGACCTCCTCCATGGGGACGGTCGCGAGCGAGCTCAGGACCATGACCGTGCCCGCCGCGCCCGCGGCCCGCGCCATGGCGCGCTCGCCGTCCGGGTGGGCGAGGCGGTGGAACGCGGTCGGCGCGACGAGCGCGGGCATGGCGACCGGCGCCCCGAGCACGGTCGTGGCCGTGTCGACGCGGCCCACGCCGGCGAGCACGCGCGGGGCCAGGCGCACGCGCGCCCACGCGGCGCGGTTGTCGCGCAACGTCACGAGGTCGCCCGCGCCGCCCGCGTAGTAGGCGGCGACCATGGGGTCGAGCCGCGCGCGACCGAGCGCCTCGAGGTCGTCGACCGTGACGACGCGCGCCAGCGCCTCGGCGTCGGCCGCGAGGTCGAGGGCGGGCGGCCCGTCGCCGGCCGGGCGCTCGGGGGCGCTCACGCGGGCGCCCGCTCGGGGGGGAGGCGGAGGACGACGTCCTCGGGGGCTGCCGGCCCGAAGGCGAGCGCGAGCAGGTGTCCCGCGACCCAGCCGGGCGAGCTGAAGGCCCCGTCTCGGGCGAGCGCGTGGAACTTGTCGACCGCGGGGAACCGCGCCGCCGGCGTCGCCCGGATCAGCGCCTGCATGTCGGTGTCGATCACGCCCGGCGCGACCGCGTGGACCCGCAGGCCCGCCTCGCGCTCCTCCTCGGCCAGGCAGCGCGAGAGCTGCTCGACCGCGGCCTTCGCGGCGCAGTAGGGCCCCCAGCCGGCGTAGGCCCGGCTCGCGGCGCCCGAGCTGACGTTCACGAGCACGCCGGGCCGGCCCACCTCGCGCACGTGGCGCGCGAACGCCGCGCTCCCGTGCACGACGCCGAGCACGTTCACCTCGAGGTGGCGCCGGACGGCTCCGGGGTCGAGTTCGCGCAGCGGCCCGATCGGCTCGAGCACCGCCGCGTTGTTGATCCACAGGTCGATCGGCCCCAGCGCGCGCGCGACCTCGCCGGCGAAGGCCAGGACGGCGCCGGCGTCGGTCACGTCGAGCCGCCCCGCGACGACCCCGGGTCCCGGCTCGAGCGCCGACGCCCCCCGGGCGCACACACCGAGCCGGAGCCCGCGCTCGGCGAAGGCCCGCGCGAGCCCGGCGCCCAGCCCGCGGCTCGCGCCGGTCACCACGGCGACGCGGCCGCGCAGGTCGAGCCCCGCGAGGTCCGGCGGGCCAGGGTCGGTCGGGGTCACGGGCACGCTCCCCGCCGGCGCGCGCCGGCGCGGCGCAGGGTGCCCCGGAGGCCGCGCGGGCGCAACCGGGGGGGCGGGAGGCGGGCACCTTGGTTGGATCGAGGGCATCATTCGCGGGGGGCAGGGCCGCTCCGCGTTCGGCCCGTGCAGGGCCCTCGTGCGTGGCTCGGGCTCGGACGGGGGGCGCGCGGGCCCGGGGCGCTCGCGCTCCGAGCCACGGGACGAGGGCGCGCAGGGCCTGGTTCGGTGCGCGCCGCCGCCCCGGGGGACGTCAGGTCGCCACGCCGGAGGGAGCTGGCGCAGTTGGTCCGATTAGACTGCCGCGCCCGGGAGCGGCGGCTTGGTCCTCGTCATGCTGTGTCGCGGATGCTCTGTCCTCCTCGCGCGCGCGGGCTCCGCGCGGGCGACGGGTGGTGCGGCGTGAGCCGGGAGGAGCTGGAGCGCTCCCATGCCGTGCACCTGCGCGGCGTCGTGTTCCTCGCCCCGGGCTTCGACCTGCCGGGGGGCATGGAGGGGCAGGCGCGGCGGCTCGCGCGGACGATCGCGGCGCAGGGCGTCCCCGTCACGTACGTGACGACGGCGCCCCCGTCGATCGCGGCGCCGTGGCACGAGGTGCGCGGCCTCGTGAACCTCTACCGCGTCCCGGTCTCGCCCCACGTCGACTGGCGGACGACGCTCGCGCTGTTCGAGGCCTCGGCGCTGGGCCTGATCGCGGCGCGGCGGGCGGCGCTCGACGCGATCTACGCGGTGCCCTGGGAGCTCGGGGTCGTCGCGGCGCGGATCGGGGCCGCGTGCGACCTGCCGGTCGTGGTCAAGTTCGCGTGCGGCGGGCCGCTCGGCGACCTGGCCGCCCTCGCGCGCGCGCCCGACGCCGCCGCCGCGCGCGCCGCGCTCGCGTCGGTCGACCGGCTCGTGGCGATCTCGGCGCAGCTCGAGGCCGAGGCGCGCGACGGGCTGGGCCTGCCGGCCGAGCGGATCGCGCGGCTGCCCAACGGCGTCGACCCCCAGGAGTTCAAGCCGCGCCCCGGGGGGGGCGCGCCGGAGCGGCCGTGCGTGCTGTTCGTGGGGCGGTTGGCCGAGCAGAAGCGCGTGGACGTGCTGCTCGAGGCGTTCGCGCGCCTGGCCGGCCGGCGCCCGGAGCTGGTCCTGCGCCTCGCGGGCGACGGCCCGGAGCGCGCGGCGCTCGAGCGGCGCGCGCTCCGGCTGGGGCTCGCCGGCCGCGTCGAGTGGCTGGGCGCGCGCGACGACGTCCCGGCCCTGCTCGCGGAGGCGACGGTCCTCGCGCTGCCGTCGTCGGGCGAGGGCGTGCCCAACGTCGTGCTCGAGGCCATGGCGGCGGGGGTCCCCGTCGTCGCGACGGACATACCCGGGACCCGCGACGTCGTGGGGGACGGGGCCGAGGGCCTGCTCGTGCCGCCGGGCGACGCCCAGGCCCTCGCGAGCGTGCTCGAGCGCGTCCTCGGCGACCCGGCGCTGCGCGAGCGCCTCGGGCAGGCCGGCCGGTCGCGTGCGGAGGGAGACCTCGACCTGGCGCACGTCGCGGCCGAGCACGTCGCGCTGTTCGAGGGGCTCCTGCGCGCGCGCGCGGGCGCGGGGGCCGACGCGCACCGGCGGGCGGGCGGGTCGGCGGCGTTCGGCCTGACGACGATCGGGCGGCTCGCGCTGCAGGTCGGGCCGCTCGGCGCGGCCGGCGTGAGCGCCGCC
>JANJTH010000321.1 GCA_024711205.1 Planctomycetota bacterium
GCGGCCGCCGACTGGCGGGCCCGCTCGCGCGCCGCCTCGGCCGCGGCGGCCGCCGCGGGCGCCAGCGCGCGGGCCTCCTCGAGCGCACCCGCCAGCTCGACGGCGGCCGCTTCGCGCGCGGCCGCGGCGCTCGCCGCGCGCTCGACGGTGGCGGCCAGCGCGGCGCCGAGTTCCTCGGGGGCGCCGGGGCGGCGCTGGGCCGCTCCGAGGCCCCCCCGCGCAGCCCCGAGGCCGTCGTCGGCTCGCTCCTGGTCGGGCCTCGTCACGTGCATCCCCTGGGTCCGTCGGCGCGCCCGCGCGCCGAGGCGGCAGGATCCTAGCCGGGGTCAAGTCCGCGCACGAGCGGCGCGCCGCCGCGTGCCCGCGCGGGCCGCGGCCCCTTGCGGGCCCCCGCCGCGTCGTGTCAGCTATGCGCCTCTCGGAGGAGACCCTTCATGAAGCGTTCGATCTCTCGCGGCGTCGCGACCCTCTGCGTCGCCCTCTCGCTGGCCGGCTGCAAGATCGTCGTCGAGCCGAACGGCGGCGGCGGCGGCGGCGGGTCGTCGTCCTCGGGCTCGTCGTCGTCCGCGGCCACCCACGACGACGGCGCCTCGACGTCCCAGGCCTCGACCTCGTCCGGCGGCACGACGACCACCACGACCACGCAGTCGACCACGACGAGCTCGAGCCAGCCGCCGGCCCAGCGCCGCAAGTTCGTCGGCGGCTTCCGCAGCGACTACGCGCACCTGCCCAACATGGGCGAGACGAAGAAGTACTTCCGCGTCCACGGCAACCGCGCCGAGATCGACCGGGGCTACTACCGCGGGGACTGGGACTGCGGCGCGGCCGGCATGATGAAGAACGGCGCCGGGCACGGCGAGTCGGTCATCGACGGCCACCTCGAGATCAAGGGGGACAACTGGGTCCTCCGCGGTGTGACGATCACGGGCAACGTCGAGATCCGCGGGAACAACAACGACATCACGGGCTGCGAGGTGTTCGGCCGCGTCGACATCCGCGGCACGGGCAACAAGACGAAGTAGTCCGCCCGGCGGGGCCTCGGCGCGCCGAGGCCCCGCGGCGGGCCGACCTCCCTTCGGTCGGTCGGGCTGCCGCGGCCCTCGCTCGTCGACCCGCCTGGATCCGCTCCGCGCTCCGCCCGCGCCTGGCCGACCTCCCTTCGGTCGGTCGGACTGCCGCGGCCCTCGCTCGTCGACCCGCCTGGATCCGCTCCGCGCTCCGCCCGCGCCTGGCCGACCTCCCTTCGGTCGGTCGGCCAGCCGCGGCCCTCGCTCGTCGCTCAGGGGTGCCCGGGCGCCGCGGGCTCGACGTGGACCACGATGTCCGTCAGCCCCGGAAACGCGGCGCGCAGCGCGTCCTCGACCTCGTGGGCGAGGTCGTGCGCGGCGGCCACCGTGAGGCCGGGGTCGACGTGGATCCGGAGGTCCGCGAACACGGCGCCCTCCGGGCCGCGCGTGCGGACCGCGTGGCAGTCCTGGACCCCGGGGACGCCCTGGGCGACGCGCACGACGGCCGCGGGGTCGAGCGCGGCCCGGTCCGCGAGGACGTTCGAGGCGCCGAGGATCAGGCGCACGGCGATCCAGCCGACGTAGCAGGCGATCGCCAGCGCGATCAGCGGGTCGGCGGCGGGCACGCCGAGGCGCGCGCACACGAGCGACGAGACGACCGCGAGCGTCGTGAGCACGTCCGAGGCGGTGTGCTCCGCGTCCGCCATGAGGACCGGGCTCTCGAGGGCCCGGCCCGCGCGCCGCTCCCAGAGCGTGACCACGAGGTTCACGGCGAGCGTGGCGCCCAGGACGGCGAACTGCAGGAGCGAGGCGTCCGGCGCGCGCGGCTCGCGCAGGCGCGCGACGGCCCCGGCCACGATCCCCCACACGACGGTCGTGAGCATGACGCCGATCGCCGCGGCGCCGAGCACCTCGAAGCGCCGGTGCCCGTACGGGTGCTCCCGGTCCGGCCCGCGCGCGGCGAACGTCACCGCGACGAGGCCGACCACGTTCGAGGCGCCGTCGAACGTCGAGTGCGCGGCGTCCGCGACCATGCTGAGCGAGCCGCCGAGGAGCCCGGCCACGCCCTTCGCGAGCGCGACGGCCCAGTTGAGCGCGAGGATCGAGAGCAGCACGCGCCGGACGGCCCGGGCCCGCGCCGCCTCGTCGGCGTCGCCGGGGGCGGGCGCTCCCACGTCCGGCCCGCGGGCGGGCCGGTCGGCCGGGCTCACGCCGACTCGAGCCAGCCCACGACGCGCGCGCGTGTCTGGGGGGCGCCCCACGCCTTGAGCAGGCGCACGAGCACGCCGCGGTCCGCGGGGCTGGCGGCGAGCAGGAACCCGAACCCGCCGCGCAGGCGCGGCGAGCGCGTCCGGCGGAGGAGCTGGGACTGCGCGAGCTCGTCGACGACGGCCGCGACCTGCGCGAGCGGGGCGCCCGTCGAGACCTGGAGCTCCGCCTTGCCGACCGCCGCGTCGTCGGCGGCGACGACCCGCTCGAGGACCTGCAGGTGCAGCGGCGAGCGCAGCGCGTGGTCGCGGAGGAACGAGCACAGCTCGAGGTCGGCGCCGTCGAGCGCGGGCGGCGGCGCGGGCTCGGGCGGCGCCTCGACCGCAGGGGGCGCGACCTCCGGCTCGGGCCCCGCCGCCTGCGCGACCTCCGCGAGGAGCGCCGCGTCGATCGCGTCGGGCGTGAACATGACGGTCTCGTCCTCGAGCCCGTCGTCGTCCTCGCTCGCGAGCAGCGCCGGCGCGGCCTCCGGCTCCGGCGCCGCGTGCTGCTGCGCGACGCCCGCCAGGAGCGCGGCGTCGAGCGCGCCCGGGGTGAACATGACCGTCTGGTCGTCCCCGTCGCTCGAGCCGGCATCGGCGAAGGCGGTGGGGGGCATGGCCCCCGCGCCGCCCGCGACCTGGCCCGCGAGGGCCGCGGCGGCCCCGGGGAGCGGCGCGTGCACCGGCGGCCCGAGCCGCTCGCTCTTGCGCAGCGCGGGCGGACGGCCGACCGGCGCGCCGAGGGCGGCCGGCGGCGGCCCGACCGACCCGCCGTCGACGGGGGAGAAGTCCCCGCCGCCGTCGCGACCGCCGAGGACGGAGCCGGCGCCGCCCGGCGACCAGGCCGCGGCCGCGGCCGGGGCGTCCTCGAGGTCGAACGCGGGCAGGACCTCGGTCTTGAACGGCCGGTCGCGCGAGATCCGCGCGGGCGCGATCTCGCCCAGGTCGATCTCGTCGGGCGCCGGCGCCGGCCGCCGCGTCGGGGTCGTGGCCGGCGGGGGCGTCGCCTGCGAGGCGAGGGCCGGCCCGGCCGCGGCCTGGGACTGGAGCCGCTCGGCGCCGGCGCCGCCCAGGGCGTAGCCGGTGCTCAGGAGCGGCGCCCAGTCGATCGCGAGCAGGTCGTCGTCCGCCTGGTCCGTCGGGGAGGCGTCGCCGGCGCCGGCCGCCGGCTCGACGCCCGCCCGCACCTGGTTGGCATCGAACTTCGCCGTGGGCGCCGTCGCGGCGCTGAAGTCGAGCTCGAACACGGGCGGCGCGGCCGCGGCCGCCGGCGCCGCGGCCGCCACCGGCGCGGCCTCGCCGCGCAGCGCCCGCAGCGCCTCGTCCTCCGTCTCGCCGAGGCGCGCCGGCACGTCGTCGCGGAGCTCGAGCACCTCGACGATGCGGTCGAGCATGTCGCTCGCGCCGAACATGCCGATCTTGCAGCCGCGGTCGTCGCACACCGTGTGGGCCTCGACGAGCGTCTCGATCGCGTCGGCCCGCAGGCCGTCGAAGGGCCGCATGTCGAGGAGGACCTTGCGCGCGCCGCCGTCGACCGCCCCCCGCAGGTCCGCGATGAACGCGGACAAGGCGTCGCTCGCCCACGCGAGGACCGCCACGTCGTGCACCCGCCGCACCCGCTCGCTCATCGGCGCGTCAACGCCTCCCCGCGCCCGTCTCGGCCGGCGCGTCGAGCAGCCGGAGGCGGCGGCTCAGGGCGCGCCCGACCGAGAGCAAGATCCGCTTCTGCAACTCCTTGTCGTCGCCGAACAGCCAGTAGAGCTCGTCGCGGTTGAGCTCCCAGAGGCGCGCGGGCGTGGTCGCGACGACCGTCGCGCAGCGCGGCTCGAGGTCGAGCAGGCACATCTCGCCGAAGAAGTCGCCCGCCCAGGAGACCTCGCCGGGGGCCGACGCGCGGAGCTCGGCGATCGTCCGGTCCCCCTCGGGCGAGGCGACGCGGACGTCGACCGCGCCCGCGTCGAGCACGAAGAGCGTGTCCCCGTAGTCGCGCTCGTGGATCAGGACCGTGCCGCTCGGGACCTCGCGCACGCGCACGATCTCCGCGACGCGGGCGAGCTGGGCCGAGGTGAGCCCCTGGAACAGGGGCTTGTCCGCCATGCGCTCGAGGTCGACGTCGGCCATGTGTGCCCGGGATCATAAGACCAGCGGGGTCACGGAACCAGCCCCGCTCGTGCGGACGCGCCCGGGTCCCGGTCCGCGTGCGCTCCCGGGGGGCGTCGGCTATCGTCGGGGCTCGCGGCCCGCCCCGTCCCCCCTCGTGGGCGCGGCGGGCGGGGGGCCTGTGTCGTCGCCGTCGCCGGAGAAGATCGAGAAGCGCCTGCTCAAGGCGATCCGCGCGAGCGGGCTCGTCGACGAGCGCGAGGTCGAGCGCGCGCTCGCCGTGCAGCGCCACGCCGCGGCCCAGGGGCGCGTCCTGCCCATCGACCGCGTGTTCCTGCGGCTCGGGCTGCTCGACCGCGAGCAGATCCTCGGCCTCTACAGGGCGCTCCGCTACTACCTGTGGCGCCGCGAGGACAAGTTCTACTGCAAGCTCGCCGTGCAGTCGAAGTTCATGAGCCCCGAGGCGGCCAAGGCCTGCCTGCGCGAGCAGAAGCAGGCCTACCGGCACGAGGACCAGCTCGTCCGGGTCAACGAGATCGCGCGTCAGCGCGGCTACGTGAAGGCCGGCGAGGACCGGGCGATCGTGGCCGCGATGTACGACGTGCGCCCCGCCACGCTCCGGCCCGTCGACGACGAGCGCGCCGGGCAGGACGCCGCCCGCCCCTCGCCGGGGGCCGCGCGCGAGGGCGAGGAGGCCGGCTGGCGGCGCGACGCGCAGCGCAAGGACCTCGAGGCGCTGCGCGCGCACCTCGCGAACACCGTCTCCTCGGACGAGGGCCGCGGCGTCTCCGACCCGGACCTCGACGCGCTGTGGGACGAGGCGGACGCCGACGACGTCGAGCTCGACTCGCAGATCGTCGAGATCGCCCGCCCGCTCCTCGCGCTCGAGGACTCGGGCGAGGACGACCTCGATTAGGCGCAAGCTCAGCCGCCAGGTCGTGTCCTGGCGGACACGACCTGGCGAAGCTGGGGCGCGGGCCCCGTGCGAGCCGGCGCGCACGCACGCGCGCAAGGCGCGCGAAGGGCCCGCGGGGCCGGTGGAGCTGGTGAGCGAAGCGAGCCGACTCCACAGCAGGCCCAATCTCAGCCGATGGGCCGACCCCAGAGGCCCTCGTCGAGGCGGACGAGCCCGGCGGCGGCCATGGCGTCGACCATGGGCATCGTGGGCGGCAGGTGGATGTCCCAGGCCGGGACGCGCCCGAACAGGTAGGCCTTCGGGCGCTTGAACGGGGTGCACTCGAGGATCCGCCCGGTGGGCGAGAGGGCCTGCGCGAGCTTCGCGACGACCCGGTGGTACTCGGGCACGTGCTCGAGCACGTTGTCGCACACGACCAGGTCGAAGCCGCCCTCCCGCCGGGCGGCCTCGGCGGTGTCCACGCGCCAGCGACCCGCGGCGCCCTCGCCCTCGAGCGGCGGGACGACCGGGTCGAGCACCGTGACGTCCTGGCGGTGCTTGCGCGCCCGGAACGCGACGAAGGCGGCGTTCTGGATCCCGATGTCGACGTAGAACACGCGCGCGCCCTTGCGGGCCATGCCGAGCGAGTTGCGCCCGCCGCCGCCGCCGAAGTCGAGGCACTTCATGCCGGGGCCCGCGAGCGCGACGGCCCGGTCCCAGGCGTCGTCGGCCGCGAACAGGTACGTCCGGCTGCCCCGGTAGAACCAGGCGTACTCGGCCTGCGTCTGCGGGCGGAGCCAGCCGTGCTCGTTGCTGATCCGGCGCCCGGGCTCGCGCCGCAGGTAGGGCAGGATCGCCTCGCGCGGGAGCCCCGTGAACTCCTCGAGGTCCACGAGGTCCTCCTCGGGGAACTCCTTGGGCGGCTTGGCGCGGAACGGGCGGACGACCGCGCGGCGGATGTTCTTCTGCAGGCGGCCGAGGAGCGTGCGGCGCTCGTCGCGAGGGGCCATGGGTCTCTCCGGGGGGCGGCCGAGGCTAAGCGCCCCGGGGCCGGCCGTCAAAGTCGACGCGAGCGGGCGCGGCGCGGCGCCCGCGTCAGTCGGAGGGCCAGCGGAGCCAGTCGATCGCGTCCAGGCCCGCGAGGCGCCACACCCCGCTCGCGGCGAGCTCGCGCACGACGACGAGGAGGCCGGGCCCGAGCGCCGGCCCCGTGACGCGGTCGCGGAGCGTGCGCGCGAGCGCGCGCGCGTCCTGCGTCGTCGCGAGCGCCGCGGGGGGCAGCTCGAGGAGGCCGCGCCGGAAGCGGGCCAGGTGGACGAGGCGCTCCTCGAGGGCGGGGGGCGCCCCGGCGCGGGCCGCGGCCTCGAGGACGCGCTCGAGCGGCGCGCCCTCGCACAGGTGTGCCTCGAGCGCGCCGTCGCGCACGAGCGCCCCCACGAGGTCGAGGGCGGGCTCCTCCGGGCCGGCCTCGAGGAGGGCCGCGAGCGCGAGGAGCGCGTAGACGGCGAAGGGCTTCCCCGAGGGGTGGGGCAGGAAGCGGAGCCCGAGCGCCCCCGCGTAGCCGGGGGCCCGGGGCGGCTCCTCGGCGAGCCACCAGTCGACGGCGCGCCGCGCGGCGAGGTCGTCGTCGCCGCGCGCGAGCGCCTCGAGCCGCGCGAAGGACCCCGACGCCCGGGCGAACCCGCCCGAGCCCGCGGTCACGGGCGCGGCGACCGCTGCCCGGGCC